>JAFQAU010000287.1 GCA_017399885.1 Lachnospiraceae bacterium | reverse complement strand
GGCAATGGGTGCTGTCTCGCATAAAATATGCAACATAATATTTGCAATACTCAGAGATAACAAGCCTTTTGAGATTATTACTCCACAGGAGCATGTTAAACAATACAATGCTACTAAATGCAATGTAGCTGCATAAATACTAGAAATCCAACGAACCAATATCTTTAAAAAAACGATATTTTCACCAAGGGGAAAGTCTACCCTTTTTTAGATAAAAAATATTTTTCATTTATCTATTGACATTTATTAGCTGGACTTATTTCATTAATATGATTATACGGTAAAAACGGAAAAAAATCAATAAAAATAAAAAAAATTCGGAAAAACCGTTGACAATTCGGTTAAACCGAACTATACTATACTTGTAACAAAGAAAATACGCGAGAAAGGAAGTGAAGTATTGAACGTACCAAAAGGCATGAAAGTAACATTAAAAATGGCTAGAGAGCTTAAAGATTATACTCAGATTAAAGCTGCGAACTTGATTGGAGTCAGTGTTGATACATTAGGAAATTATGAAAGAGGTAAGTCGTATCCTGACATACCTGTTTTGAGGAAAATTGAAGAAGTATATCAAGTTCCTTATCATAGGATTATTTTTTTACCGCTAGACTTCGGTTTAACCGAAAACAAGCCAGAGCCAACCCAGGAAGGAGGTGAGTAGGAAGTGACAGATAGGCAGAAAAAGTTAGATGGCACAATTAGCAACATATGTGACTGGATTGACGAAGAACTTAAGGATACAGATGGGTTGATGAAAGGTAGTATTCTTCCTGAAACCATATCAGCTCTGGCCGAACTTGTAACAGCCAGAGCCAAATATGAGTATGAAAGTTAATTATTGCAAAATTTTCATACCTGGATTAGCTTTAACAAAGTCTTTTTCTGCAAGTTTTAGTTCTTCATATATTTCACGATAGGCTTTGTATATTTCAGCATTAGAGAGTTGTGATAAGTCATATTTTTCTTTCAATGTTTCTAATGCTAAAACGTGTAATGTATCATGCATACACATTCTCCTCTGTTGTACTTGGCTCGCTACATCCTGTAACAACAGTATAGGAAAATTATGGAAGAAAAGCAAGAAACAGAACCAACCGAAGAGAAAGTGAGGTGAGTAGGAGTGACAAGATTTGAATTGCTTAAACGAATAGAAAATGAAGAAAAATTTGTGTCGCAGTTCATGGGAATTGTAAAAGCATGCAAGACAGAAGAAGCAATATGTGCTCTTCTTAAAACTGAAATTTCAGAAGAGCACATGAAAATAGCTATGCGTTTAGGCAATGAGGGTTATCCTTTACCTTTAGATGGGATGCAGTAATGGCATCCGTTACAAGGTGGAGTGGTTATGAAAATTTGATACAATTCCGCATCATGGTAAGTATCACATGCATAAATGTGCTCGTGCTTTATGCTGTCAATTTTGCAAGCATCAGTTTCATGATCCAAATCATGAATTTCGCCAGTATTGGTATTCAGTATAAAACGTTTTCCGTTAAACGGGGAATAATTACGATGCATAATAGTTTCTCCTTTCTTTTCTATTTGGGTACGGCAATACCCTGTATGAAAGATTATAGGAGAATCATGTAAGAAAAACAAGAAAACAAGCAAGAGGAAGTAGGTGAGTACTATGCTAAGCATTGAAGAATTAGACGGAATTTTAGAAAGAGTAGAGAAAATCAAAAGCACTATAAAGGACATTGATGAGTTAACCCAAGGTCGAGAAGATAAATTTATTCCAGCAAGTTTTAACGACAGGTTGCTAACCGTTGCTGATGTAGCAGAAAGGCTAAAGACCAGTGAGAACCAGGTAAGAAGTTTGCTAAATAAAGGCTTTTTACCTTACCTCGTGATTGGTACACAGAAGATAAGAGAAAGTACATTGGTTAAATTCTTATCAGAATATGATGGTTACAATTTAAACGGGGAAGAAATTAGAAAAATTAGTTAAGAATCTACAGAAAGGAAATTGATATGAAACATTTGAGAAATGAAACAATTAATGCCGAAGCAGTAACATTAGAGGATTTGCTAGAGAAGTTCATCTTCAAAGGCGAAACAGTAGTAATCAGTAATGGAAAAGTAAAATTGGAGGAACAGGCATGAAGAATCCTATAGTGGTTCAGTTGTCAAGACAAAAATCTAAGATTTTTATAATGAACTGATATCTGTGATTATAGGAGGATAGAATCCTCCCAGTTACATACTACAATTAGGCAGCATTTTTAGCAGCTTCATATAACATAGCTGGATAATATACTGATGCTGGAGAAACATTACCGATTGCGGAGTGGCAACGCTCAAAGTTGTACTTATGAACATAAGCAGCGATAGCCTGGCGTGCCTCTTTGATATTTTTCCATTCGGTTAGATATGCTTCTTCATACTTGAATGTACGGAACCAACGTTCAATCATGATGTTATCAGCCCAACGGCTTTTTCCATCCATGCTTTGCTTGATATTATTTGCTTTAAGAAAATCTTTGTATTTCTGACTGGTAAATTGGCAGCCTTGATCTGAATTGAGAATTTCTGGTTTTGCGACTTTGAATGCCTTTTCACATGCTTCTATGCAAGCACGTGTATCTAAAGTATCATCCAGTTCCCAGCCTACAATACAACGGCTATGCCAGTCGATAATAGCTGTTAAATACAAGAAACCATGCTTCATTGGAATATATGTAATGTCAATAGACCATGCCTGATTAGGACGGTTTATGACAGTGTTTCTAAGTAAATATGGAACAACCTGTGCCTGTTTCAAACGCTTTGAAAGATTTGGTTTTGGATAAACTGGGTTAATATCCATTTCATTCATATACCTGCGTGCTTTACGTCTACCGACTTTGTATCCACGTTGTTTAAGTTGAGAAGACATTTGTCTGGCACCCCATGTTGGATTATCCGTATGAAGTTGATCTATAATGCGCTTACATTCAAGCTCTTCATTAGAAATAGGTGTTCCTTTGTAATAAATACTTGTCCTGTTAATGCTAACAAGTTTCGCAACAACAGAAACCGGAAGATTGCTTTCCTTATTCTTCAAATGGTTTTTTACTAAATTTACTCTCGTAGTCAGGTCCAAGCAATTCTTCAGATTTTTTTTTGAGCCAATCCACCTGCATGGTGAGTTGACCAACCTTTTTTGCATATTCAGCTTTTTCTTTACGCTCTGATGCAAGTTTTTCCTTAATATTGTCTTCTCTTTTGTCATCAAAGACAACAGAAGCATTATCCAGGAACTCTTTTTTCCAGTTGCGAAGTAAGTTTGGCTGAATATCATTTTCAGTAGCTATTGTATTTATATCTTTTTCACCTTTAAGCACTTCCAATACGAGTTTTGCTTTAAACTGAGCTGTAAAATTTCTTCTTGTACGAGACATAATTTTTCCTTCTTTCTGATTGATAATAAGAGTATATCAAATTCATTAAGATTTGTCTCAGAAAGTGTCTTAAATTATGATACCATTATATCCAAAAAAGCCCACAAGGACACAGAAGAAAATTATGGTAGGAGCAGGATTGGATTGGCATACATGGTTAGTCGTAGAAGAAGATAATATTTCCCTGACATTAATTAGTAAAAAATCCGGGAGAAGGAAGGTGGTATTGAAGTGATTAACAAAGCAAGGTGCCTGACAGCTAAAGGAGCATAGTCAGGCACACAACAAATTAATCATTTAGAGTTTAACACAAAAATGTAAAAAATACAAGAGAGTGAGGAATGGGTAGTGAACGAGAATACAGTAACAATCAGACAAGAAAGATACGAAGAGCTGTTAGACAGCGAAACCAGAGTAGACGTATTACTTGACGTAATTAGAGTTGAAAAATTTATAGCAATTAAGGACATATTTAGAATACTTGGATGTACACAGGATGGTAAAAGAATTGAAGCAAAAGAAAGAGAAGAATTGATTAGAGACGAAGGAGAGGAGTAAAAACAATGAAATTATATGAATTAACCGGACAGTATTTGGAACTTGAGGAAATGGCTGCTAATGGAGAAATTGATGAACAGACATTTATAGATACATTAGAAAGCATCACAGAAGCAAGGAGTGTGTAGAGGAATGACGAATGCAGATAAAATTAGAAACATGACCAATGAAGAATTAACAGCCATAATACTTTGCCCGTATGATACAGCAGGCGACCCTATTGATATAATGCCATGTGTGAAGGATGGAAATATACAGGAGTTTGTAGTACCAGAGGATTGTAAGGCTTGTATAATGAAATGGCTAGAGAGGAATGTGGAAGAATGACAGTGGAAAATATTGCGATGCTAATAG
>JAFQAU010000286.1 GCA_017399885.1 Lachnospiraceae bacterium | reverse complement strand
TACTATTATTGTATTTATATATTATCATATGATTATAAAGGTGTAAAGTTCAAAAATAGATACACTTTATAAAAGGATGCCAAGTTCAAAAATGTTAATAAGAAAATTGGAATAAGTTAGGAAAAGATTCATATATTGAGTTAAGGACAGGCAGATTACGAAAGACAATGAAAATGTGTATAGAGAAAAGCAAAAGCTTGATAATGGAAGAAACTAAATAAAGGCTGGCAAGCTGGAAAGTCAAAATGGGAGGCTGAAATGGGGCTGATACAGGAAATTTTTCCGGGAAGAATGCAGGAAAAAATGGAGTGTCTGAATTCTAAATTACAGATGATTCAGGAACTTCGTATACGCGTGAATGCTCCTGTTATGGTCAGGAGCTGCGCAAAGGAATATTATATTACTTCGTGTGGAACTCTTACGAATTCTATATGGGAAGGAGAAGTTTTTACAGCAAAGAATCTGGAGGAAATCGTATTACATATTTGTCATTCTTCCATATATGCATATGAGGAGGAATTAAAAAAAGGATATATAACAATTCCAGGAGGACATAGGGTAGGAGTTGCCGGACAGGCCGTTATAGATGAATTCGGACAAATGAAAACGATAAAGAATATATCATTTCTGAATGTGAGAGTTGCGCATGAAGTAATTGGTGCAGGAAATGAATTGCTTCCTTATATTTATAAAAATGGCAGGATACAGAATACGCTGGTGATTTCGCCGCCTGGATACGGAAAAACTACGTTTTTAAGGGATTTAATAAGACAAGTGTCGGAAGGAAATAGATTTGGAGAGGCAAGGCATTGCTGTGTAATTGATGAACGTTCAGAAATTGCAGGAAGTTACAGGGGAATACCACAAATGCAGCTTGGAAGAAGGACGGATATTCTGGATGCCTGTCCTAAGGCTGTGGGAATGATGATGGCAATCCGCTCCATGAGCCCACAGGTAATTGCTGTAGATGAATTAGGCACCAAAGCGGATATAGAAGCGTTATTTTCAGTGATTCGTTTAGGGTGTAATATATTTGCAACTATTCATGGAGATGATATTTATTCTTTAAAAAAAGGAAGTTTTTTGAAGGAAATATTACAGGAAAAAGTATTTGACCGATATGTCGTTATTTGTAATAGGCAGCATAATTTTGAGGTTTTTGATGGAGAGTATCATAAATGTTAAAGATAGCTGGTGTTATTTTATGCACAATAGGGTGTGCTGGATATGGATTTTCAAAGATTACGGGCTGGAAAAAGGAATTAGAAGAAATAAATTTATGGATTTTAGTATTTCAAAAAATAAAAAGCAGGATTTTATATCAAAGAGAACCATTAGGAGAAATTTGTTTGCAGATGGAAGAGGAAGGGTTAGGAGTCTGTGGAAAAATGACAGGCAGAGTTGGCAGATTATCCACACAAAAGCGTTCTGTGGAATTTGCGGATATCTGGAGAAGTGAGATAAAAAATATGGAAAAAGAAAGTTTTTTATCTGGCAAAAAGAAAGAATTACTATATAAATTTCCTGATTATGTC
>JAFQAU010000285.1 GCA_017399885.1 Lachnospiraceae bacterium | reverse complement strand
TATCTTTTAACAAATAAATATACAAAGAAATTTAACGACAAAAAAACTGTGCCTATGGTGCAGTTTTTTTGTCGTTTTTTTTTTACAAAAAAAATGCCAAAAATTTGGGTAGAGGAGTGAATTTTATGAAAAAACATTTTTCGTGGATTGTTACTATTATTGTGGCAATAAGTTTAATGTTCTGTTTTGTTGGATGTAAAGATCCAGAGTCAGAAGTAACTACAGATACAACACCACCAGCAGAAGTATCTACTTTTGTAGTAAGTGCAGTGAATGAAAATGCTGTCTTAAATTGGATAAATCCAACAGATTCGGATTTTGCAGGGGTTCAAATCAGTATGAATCCTGCTGAAGGAATTTTAGCAAGTCCTATTAGTTTAGGAAAATCAGTAACAACTTTTACTGTATCAGGTTTGAGAACTGGAACTGAGTATACTTTTACTGTAAAAACCTATGATAATAGCCTTAATTATTCAACAGGAACAAGTAGAGCTGTTTCTATTACGGCTAATGGTTCTGGCGAAAATGATGATCCTTCAGGTGGCGGCTCATCAGGTGGCGAAAATACTCAGCCAGAAAATACAGATACAACTCCACCAGCACAAGTAACAAATCTTACTGCTGTATATTCAGCCGAGCAACTTCAAATTACAGTTTCTTGGACAAATCCACAAGATACAGATTTTGCAGGAACAGTGATTGACTACGGTAAAACTAGCTCATCTGAAAAAACTACACTTACTTTTGATAAATCATATTCTTCTGCAGTGATTCAAGGAATTGCAGCCGATGATAGTGAATATAGTATTTCTGTAAAAACAAAAGATACTACAGGAAATTTAAGTGAAGCAACAAATACAACAATAATTGCAAAAAACGATGAAATTGTAGTTCCAGAAGGATTAAGAACAGGAGATTATGTTTTAACTGATAAGACTTATGTACGAAAAGAATATTTTTCTGAATTAACACAAGAAGAGCGAGCAAAAATCTTTGGTATAGTTTTAATAACAGATTCTAACATTCCATTGATTTTAGGAACACAATTTTCTACAAATGAATCAAAATGGACTGCTTCTCCTATTGGTATTGATACATATTTGGCAGAAATTACAACAGGAATAAGTGGTTCTTCCAGCTATGGTTATACATTTACAGGCGACTTAGACGGAAGTGATAACTGGGAATATATTTGTAGTGTTGATGATGCAACTGCAAAAGGTTCACAGGTTGCATCAATGTATCCAGCCTTTTATCTTACAAATATTTATGCAAGTTATGCAGATTTAACTGGAACAGATTTTGCAGATGGTTGGTATCTTCCAGCTATTAGTGAATTGTATCAGATGCATAAAAATATAAGCACAATAAAATCTTCTTTAGCAAATCTTGAAATTACTTTGCCATATACCTACGATGATACTCTTGGTGAGTACACATGTAGAGGATTTTGGAGTTCATCTGTACCAACTGCACCTGGGCAAACGGCATATAAATTAGATTATTATACTGGAAAAATCGAAAACGTTGATAGAGGAACAAATTCTAACTATGTTTGGGCATTCCATAAATTCAGTAATGAATTTAAATGTTATGAATATTCCGATGCACAAATTGCAAATGTAGAACTAGAAACCTCAACAATAGGTGAGACTTACACAGGAACAATTTCTGTAAGAATTACTGGCGAAAACTTGCTAGCTTATGACATTACAAGCCAAGATTCTAATATTTTTAATGTAAACTATGTAAGTAACACAGAAGCTACAGCAAAATTAAAAATTAATAATTCTGTAGGTAGCCATCTAGTAACAATAAATTGTGGAACAGCAAGTGGTTGTGCCTCATACAATGTTGTAGAATCAAATAAATGTTTTTCTGTAGGTGATATTCTATTTACCGACGGAACAAAAATGAAAGCAGAAGATGTTCAATACGGTGTTCCTAATGAGCAAATTTCTAAAGCCTTTGGAGTTATTGCATCTACTACTTATGGTGGTTGTGTAGGAAAAGCCGTAGGCTTACAAAAATCATCAAGTACTTTACAGTGGGCACCAAGTGGAACAACAGGATACTATACAAACTTTACAGAAATTCAAGGAACTACAACAAGTGGTGATATGGATGGAAGTGATAACTGGGAATACATTTGTAGTATAGATCCAACAGGAAGTGTAGATGCAGCAACAAATTATCCAGCCTTTAACTTTGCAAACACTTACGGTACAACAGCAGGACTTACAGGTACAGATTATGAAGATGGTTGGTATTTACCAGCTATAGCAGAATTGAAATCTGTATATGACAATAGACATATAGTTGCAGAATCTCTATCAGCAGTAGGTGGAGCAGAAACTTTGGGTAGT
>JAFQAU010000284.1 GCA_017399885.1 Lachnospiraceae bacterium | reverse complement strand
ATTGGGGTATGTTATGCAGGTACCTGAAGAAGAGAAATATTTAATGAGCAAGGATGAGATGTTGATTCGTATTGTGACCTGCCTAGGTGGTAGAGCTGCAGAAAAGATAATCTTTGATTCTATTACCACAGGTGCATCCAATGATATTGAACAGGCTACAAAGATGGCAAGAGCCATGGTTACCCAGTATGGTATGTCAGATAAGTTTGGGATGATAGGTCTTGAAACAGTAGAGAATCGTTATCTGGATGGAAGAGCTGTTTTAAACTGCAGTGAAGCAATGGCTGCAGAAGTTGATCAGGAAGTAATTCGCATCTTGAAAGAAGCTTATGAAAAAGCAGAAGGATTGCTACAGGAGAATAAGAGTATTCTACATAAGATAGCAGAATACCTAATTCGAGAAGAAACCATAACAGGTAAAGAATTTATGAGAATCTATAATGAAGAAAAGGGAATCTTCCAAGAAGAATCCCAGGCAAGTATAGAAAATAGTACAGACAGTATAGAAGAGTAAGTTATTACAGTTCAGGTATGGTCGGCGAGGTAAATGTGCAGACCTACCTGAACTGTTACTTTTGTTACCAATTTTCCGAAAGAGGGTGTGAGAGATGTTTGATTTAGAAGGAGAATTAAAAAAACTACCTGCAAAGCCGGGGGTATATTTGATGCACAATGCAAAGGATGAAGTTATATATGTAGGTAAAGCGATTAGTTTAAAAAATCGGGTGAGACAATACTTCCAACAGAGTAGAAAAGTAACACCGAAAATTGAACGTATGATAAAAAACATCGCATATTTTGAATATATTGTAACAGATTCTGAATTAGAAGCTTTGGTGTTGGAATGTAATCTGATTAAAGAGTACAATCCTAAATATAATACCATGTTAAAGGATGATAAAGCCTATCCATTTATTAAGGCAACCATAGGAGAAGAATTTCCACGCTTACTTATGGTTAGACAGATGAAGAAAAATGGAAGGAAAAAATCAGATAAGGTAAAATATTTTGGGCCTTATACTAGTGTGGGGGCTATGAAAGATGTATTAGAATTACTTCGCAAGATTTATTATGTAAGAACCTGCAATAGAAATCTGCCAAAGGATATAGGGAAAGAAAGACCGTGTTTATACTATCAGATAAAGCAATGCAGGGGACCATGTCAGGGATATATTAATGAGGAAGCTTACAAGAAGGATTTTAAGGGAGCATTAAATTTTTTAGGGGGAAATTACAGTGAGGTTATAAAAATGCTTACTGATAAAATGCAGCAGGCATCTGAAAAGTTAGAATTTGAAGAAGCAATGGAATATAGGGATTTGTTGCAGAGTATTGAACGAATGACACAGAAACAAAAAATTACCAGTCAGGAGATGGAAGACAGGGACATTATAGGAATGGCAAGAGTAAAAGACGAAGCAGTAGTGCAGATTTTCTTTATACGAAATGGTTGCATGATAGGAAGAGAGCATTTCTTTTTTGAAGATATAGAAAAAGAAGAAAATCAGGAAATACTCTGTGCGTTTATAAAGCAATTCTATATAGGAACGCCTTTTGTGCCAAGAGAAATATTTTTACAAGAAGATATAGCGGAAAGAGAAGTGTTAGAAGAATGGTTAAGTAAAATAAGGGGACAAAAGGTTGTAATCCAAGTACCTAAAAAAGGACAGAAAGAAAGACTTGTGGATTTGGCACAGAAAAATGCCAGCATGGTGTTACAAAAGGATAGAGATAAGATAAAGAGAGAAAAAGAAAGAACCTTAGGTGCAATGGAAGAAATTGCAGAAATTTTGGGATTAAATAAATTAAATAGAATTGAATCTTATGATATTTCTAACATAAGTGGATTTCAGTCAGTAGGATCTATGGTGGTATTTGAGGGCGGAAAGCCAAAGAAAAACAATTACCGAAAATTCAAGATCAATTCTATAGAAGGGGCAGACGACTATGGAAGCTTAAGAGAAGTCTTAACTAGAAGATTCTCTCGTGGATTAGAAGAGAAAAAACAGGAAAAAGAGGGGAAGTTTGATTGTTTTCCGGATTTGATACTAATGGATGGAGGAAAAGGACAGGTTAATATTGCCTTACAGGTATTGGAAAAATTCCACCTAAATATTCCGGTATGTGGAATGGTAAAAGATAATCACCATCGGACAAGAGGATTATATTTTAATAATCAGGAACTGGAAATTTCAATAAGAAGTGAAGGTTTTCATTTGATAACCAGAATACAGGATGAAACCCATCGATTTGCCATAGAATATCACCGGGCGTTAAGAGGAGCGAATCAGGTCCACTCTATATTAGACAATATCCCTAATATTGGAGAAAAGAGAAGAATTGCGTTACTTCGTAATTTTAAAAGTATTCATGAGATAAAATCTGCAACAGTAGAGGAATTAGAAAAAATACCGGAAATTAACAAGCTTGCCGCACAAAGTATATATGAATATTTTCATGGGGAATCGATTGAAAAGGGGGATAATTCATGATAGAATGAAACAAAGAATGGTAACAGTTTAGCTGGGGGCAGACCTGTTACAAAGAATGTCCTTTATTAGAATAGGAGGAATATTATGGCAGAGTATACAGTAGATTTGACAAAAATAATAGAAACTATGAAACTAGAAAATTGTACTCCCAATATAAATGTTGGAGAGATTAAGGTTTCGAAGACAGACATTAACAGACCGGCATTACAGCTTACAGGATACTATGATTTTTTTGACAGCAATCGAATGCAGGTAATTGGACAGGTAGAATATACCTATATGGAAAAGATTGGAAAAGAAAAATCCAAAGAGATGATGAAACGCATTATGGAATACAAGGTACCTTGTATTATATTTTGTCGTAGCTTAGAGGTTCCTGAAGAAATAATTGAAATTGCCAATGAGCAAAAGGTGCCAATTCTTCGAACTGAAAAAACCACATCTGCATTTGTAGCAGAAGTAATTCGATGGCTAAATGTAGAGTTAGCGCAAAGAATGACAGTGCATGGAGTTTTGGTAGATGTATATGGAGAAGGTCTTCTTATAATGGGAGAAAGTGGAATTGGTAAGAGCGAAGCTGCATTAGAATTAATAAAACGTGGACATCGTTTGGTTTCCGATGATGTAGTAGAAATTAGACGTGTAAGTGATATTACATTGATTGGAACAGCCCCTGATATAACCAGACATTTTATAGAGCTTAGGGGAATTGGTATCATTGACGTAAAGAATCTTTTTGGTGTTGAAAGTGTAAAAAATACCCAATCCATAGATTTAGTAATCAAATTAGAGGAATGGAATAAAGAAAGAGAATACGATCGTTTAGGACTTGAAGAAGAATATACAGAGTTTCTTGGAAACAAAGTAGTATGTCACTCTATCCCTATTCGACCAGGTAGAAATTTAGCTGTTATTTGTGAGGCAGCAGCAGTGAATTATCGCCAGAAAAAAATGGGATATAATGCCGCACAGGAAATATATAACCGTGTTACGAATAACATTATGAATAAGTAATTTAGGAGTAACAGTTTATCCAAGCGGTAGAACTGTTACAATTAAAAGGAAGAAGAAATAATTATAGAAAGGACTACACATAGTGTAGAGGTACAAACGTATGGAAAAATTTTGTTTTGGAGTTGACGTTGGAGGAACAACAGTAAAGATTGGGTTGTTTACAGAAAGTGGCGAACTTAAAGATAAGTGGGAGATTGTTACAAGAAAAGAAGAAGGTGGGAGCTTAATTTTAAGTGATATAGCAGATTCTTTAAAACAAAAGCTTTCGGAAAAGAAAATAAAAAATGAAAATATTTATGGTATAGGAATTGGTATTCCAGGGCCAATTACAGCAGAGGGAACCGTTTTAAAATGTGTAAACCTTGGTTGGGGAATATTTAATGTAGCAGAGGAAGTAGAAAAATTAACAGGAATATCTAATGTAAAGGTTGGTAATGATGCCAACGTAGCAGCGCTTGGTGAAATGTGGAAGGGTGGCGGAAAAGGTCACAAAAACATAGTTATGCTTACATTAGGAACAGGTGTTGGTGGTGGAATCATAATTGACGGGAATATCTTAACTGGTAGCAAAGGTGCTGCAGGAGAGGTTGGACATATAACCGTAAATTATGATGAGGAAGACACCTGTAACTGTGGAAAAAGAGGTTGCCTAGAGCAATTTGCCTCTGCTACAGGAATTGTAAAAGAAGCAAAAAGATTATTGTTGATTTCAGATAAGTCATCAAAGCTTAGAGAGTTACAGTATTTGTCAGCCAAGAGTATATTTGATGCCGCAAAAGAAGGTGACGAATTGGCCAATGAATTAGTAAATCAGCTTGCAAAATATCTAGGAATTGCCGCTTCTCACATAGCAGCAGTAGTTGATCCGGAAGCATTTGTAATTGGTGGTGGAGTTTCTAAAGCAGGAGAAATCCTAACCACAAGAATTAAAGAAAATTACGAGAAAAATGTAATGTTTGCGTTAAAAAATAAAGAGTTTAAATTGGCAGAGCTTGGAAATGATGCAGGAATTTATGGCTGTGCAAAAATGGTGTTAAAATAAATCAAGGTGGGAAGACATTATGTATAGCATTTTTGAACAGGAGATTAGAGAAATTCTAGAACCGAAACAGATTAAGAAGGATGAGAAGTTAGAAAAACATACTACTTTTAGAATAGGAGGACCCGCTGATTTTTTTGTAATACCAAAATCAGCGGATGAGGTTAAGCAAATTATAAAATTATGTATGGAGAATCACACTGACTACTTTATTCTTGGAAACGGAAGTAATCTGTTAGTTGGGGATAAAGGATATCGTGGAGTAATCCTGCATATTGGAAGTGGAATGGATTCCTTAGAATTTGCTGCTAATGAAGAAGGAAGAACTATAGTGACAGCAGGAGCAGGTATTTCATTAGCGAAATTAGCAAAAGAGATTGGAAAAAGGGGTCTTACAGGCTTTGAATTTGCCGGTGGAATTCCAGGGACTCTTGGAGGGGCAATTACAATGAATGCAGGTGCCTATGGCGGCGAGATAAAGGATTGTATTGTTTCTGCCACAGTAGTAAATCAAAACGGAGATATTCTTACATTAACAAAGGAGCAGTTGCAGCTTGGATACAGAGAAAGCATTATTCAAAAAGAACCATATATAGTTGTGGAAGCAAAGTTTGAATTTGAAAAAGGGCAGGTAGAGGAAATTCAAGGAAAAATGGCAGAGCTTAACAAACAAAGAAGAGAAAAACAGCCCTTAGAATTTCCTAGTGCGGGAAGTACCTTTAAGAGACCGGAAGGACATTTTGCAGGAAAATTAATTATGGATGCAGGCTTGGCCGGATATCAGGTAGGAGACATTAAAGTTTCAGAAAAACATTGCGGTTTTGTGGTGAACGTAGGAAAAGGAACTGCAGCTGACGTTAGGAAGCTAATGGACCATGTAAGGGATATCGTATATGAAAAATATCAAGTAAAATTAGATCCTGAAGTTCGAATGATTGGAGAATTTTAAAAGGGAATTACGAAAGGAGGATTTCTATGCGTTTTGTGATTGTAACAGGCATATCAGGAGCAGGAAAGAATTCTGTTTTAAAAATGTTGGAAGATGCAGATTATTTTTGTGTAGATAATTTACCTATTCAGTTAATTCCTAAGTTGGCACAAATAGCTGTGGTAGAATCAAGAAATATTTCAAAAGTGGCTTTAGGAGTAGATATACGAAGTAGGGATGGTTTAGAGGATTTAACAGGTATCTTAGAACAAATTGACGAAATGCATTTTGATTATGAAATCTTATTTCTAGAGTGTTGTACAGATGTATTAATAAAGCGATATAAAGAGACTAGACATAATCATCCTCTGGCAGGAAAAGGTAGAGTAGAAGAAGCCATCGAAGAAGAAAGAAGAAGAACTGCTTTTTTGAAAGAACGTGCAAAATATATTATTGATACCAGTCAATTATTGGTGCGTGACTTGAGAACAGAAATATATAAAATATTTGTAGATAATGACCAATTTGACAACTTTTATATGACTGTATTGTCCTTTGGATTTAAATACGGAGTTCCGGTAGATTCAGATTTGGTGTTTGATGTAAGGTTTTTGCCAAATCCTTATTATATACCTGAGATGCGACCAAAGAGCGGAAATGATAAAGAGGTTTATGACTATGTTATGTCTAGTAAAGAAGCTAAGATCTTTCTAGATAAATTAGAGGATATGTTAGATTTTCTTGTTCCTAATTATATAGCAGAAGGGAAGAATCAATTGGTAGTAAGTATTGGTTGTACTGGTGGAAAACATCGTTCCGTAACTTTAGCAAATGCAATTACAAAAAGATTGGCAAATCGAAAATATGGTTTAAAGGTTGAGCATAGAGATATAGAGAAGGGCTAGGATAATATGTCGTTTTCAAAAGATATAAAAGATGAATTGTCGAGAAATATACCAACAGGTAGGCATTGTCAGATAGCAGAGATAGCAGCTATTATAAGCTTATGTGGGAAAATAAGTGTAAACGAACGTAATCAGTATTTTATTAAAATTGTAACAGAAAACTTGACAGTTGCTAGAAAATACTTTATTTTAATAAAGGAAACTTTTCAAGTAGAAATAATGATTCAAGTAAAGAGGAATTCGTATTTAAAGAAAAGTAAGTCCTATTCATTGATTATCAAGGATAGTGCCATGTCTCTTCAGATATTGAAGGCAACAAAGCTTATCAATTTTCAAGGAGAGATAGAAGAAGATTTATCAATTGTCAGCAATTTGATAGTGCAAAATACGTGCTGCAAACGTGCATTTATAAGAGGTGCTTTTTTGGCAGCTGGATCTATGAGTGATCCTGAGAAGACCTACCATTTTGAGATTATTACTACAACAGAGGCGAAGGCGGTACAGCTTAGGGATTTGATTCGTTTCTTTGAAGTGGATGCAAAGGTTATAAAACGCAAGAAGTACTATGTGGTTTACGTGAAAGATGGGGCACAAATTGTTGATGTTTTAAATATTATGGAAGCCCACAAGGCATTAATGGATTTAGAAAATATACGTATACTAAAAGAAATGCGAAATTCCATTAATCGCCAGGTAAACTGTGAAACAGCTAATATAAGTAAGACGGTTACGGCTGCAGGGAAGCAATTAGAGGATATCTTGTATATAAGAGATACCATTGGATTTCATGATTTATCGTCGGGGTTAAAGGAGATAGCCGAACTTAGGATTGAACAACCGGATGCAAGTTTGAAGGAATTGGGGAGTATGCTTAGTAAACCAATTGGCAAGTCGGGTGTAAATCATAGATTAAGAAAGCTAAGTGAAATAGCAGAAAGCATAAGAGAACACAAGGAGGAGAAGTAACGCATGGTAACTAAGAGAATTACAATTCAAATTCCTAATGGTTTAGGATGTGACCCGGTTGCAATGTTAGTTCAAGTAGCATGTAGACATGAAAGTAGCATTTTTATTGAATGCGAAGATAAGAAAGTCAATGCAAAAAGTATTATGGGACTAATGAGTTTGGGAATAGCAAGAGGAGAAGAAGTTACTGTTACTGCAGATGGACCAGACGAAGAGGCTGCGGTTGAGAATATTGAGAAATATTTAAGTGATAAGAAGTAATTGTGGTAGGATTCTTAGAGAAGAATCATGAATAAAAGAACAGGAAAGCGGCTGCAAAATGTTGTAGTCGCTTTTGTTTCTTTATAGGATTAGGGTGTCAAAAGCTTGTATTTTTTTAGCACTTGTCAAATTGCACAATTTAAGGCTACGATTTGTAGACGGTGTCCGTGTTAGCCAAGCACCACAGACACGTCGATTTCGCCCATTTTGCTCCGTCACCTATTAGCAAATGTTTCCGCAAACTCGCTACGCTCAAACAGTGCTCCAACATTTGCGCTTACTCACAAAATTGGGCAAAAATCTCCTATCGTCTGCTTGTGTTTGTCTGGCACGGACACCATCTGCAAATTGTTATCTT
>JAFQAU010000283.1 GCA_017399885.1 Lachnospiraceae bacterium | reverse complement strand
GGCTTAGAAGGCCGGTGCTCTATCCAGCTGAGCTACTAGCACATATTTATCAAACCCTAACTACATCCATTGACATAGTTGAAGCGGGTGATGGGAATCGAACCCACGTATCTAGCTTGGAAGGCTAGTGTTCTACCATTGAACTACACCCGCATAATGTGTAACTATTAAAGTTTTAACTTTCCAAATCGGGGTGACAGGATTCGAACCTGCGACCCCCTGATCCCAAATCAGGTACTCTAGCCAAACTGAGCCACACCCCGTTCTCTTCGTTAAGTTCTTGTTTTTTATTTCTTTCCCTCAACGCAAGATTTATTATATATGATAGTTACATTAAAGTCAACACTTTTTTTAAATTTTTTTTTATTTTTTTTAAACTCTCATTTTTTCCCTATTTTTCCTGCTTTTTTATATCTGTAAGCTAACTTTTCACCCGATGAATATTGATATCTAACTGGCCATGTTCGCCTATCTCCATAATAGCATAGGTAGGAATTCTATCCTCCTGTCTTGGATGTGTTATACTTCCAGGATTAATTAATATAACATCCTCTTCTTCTATATAAGGATGATGTGTATGACCAAATAAGATTATATCCGCTCCCTTTTCAATACCAACCTCTCGCAATTGTGTTACCCCCGCATGCACACCATATCTATTTCCATGGGTCATAAAAATTTTATAGCCTTCTACCTCAATCATTTTTTCTCTTGGAATATCCGAGAAATAATCATTATTTCCAGATACCATTTCTATAGGACATTCAACAAAGGCTTCTATAAAATCCTCTGAACCTTCCAGGTCTCCTAAATGTAAAAACAAATCAAACTTACCCGCTTCTTCAATCGCTTTATTCAAATAAACATTTCTTCCATGTGAATCACTTACAATTAATACTCTCATCCTAAACACCTACTAAAACTTTTTTGTATTTTATCGTTACAGCTCACAGGCACCCCTGTGTCCAATAACGATTCCAACCCCTTATAAATACATCTTTAATGCATAAGGTTTAAATCCTACATGTAACTATTCAGCAAAAGCTATCAGCTTTTTCTTGATTTCTGTTAAAGCTTTTCCCCTATGGCTAATCTGATTCTTCTGCTCCATAGTAAGCTCCGCTGTTGTACATCCAAACTCCGGCACATAAAAAATAGGATCATATCCGAATCCCTCTTCTCCCTTACTTTCCATTGCAATTTCACCTTCAATTGTAGCACGAACAGTTTCTTTTTTCTTATTTGGGAATATAGCTGCTATTACACATACAAATCTTGCCGAACGTTTCTTCCCCTGCACTCCTTCTAATAAGTTTAAAATGTGATTGTTTTTTACTGCATAAGAAGTATCTTCCCCTAAGAATCTGGAAGAACGTACACCCGGCTCTTTTCCTAAATAATCAATTTCCAATCCGGAATCATCTGCTAATACTATGGCATCTGTAATTTTATTTGCAATTGCTTCCGCCTTTAATAATGCATTTTCCTCAAAGGTAGCTCCGTTTTCCTCCACATCGATTTCAATTCCTGCTTCCTTCATAGAAAGCACTTCATAGTCGGTATCAGACATAATTTGTCTTATTTCTTCCATTTTATTTTTATTTCCCGTTGCAAATATAAGCTTCATTTATTTCATCTTCCTTTCTTCTTATTAATCCTTCTTTCTATATTCCATTATCATTCGTACTATAATATTCCATTACTTTATATTTAATCTTTGTAAATAGGTATAGCTTTAATTGATATAATCCAAGATACTTTTACATATAGCCTTAGCCATTTTCTCTCTATTTTCTTCCTTTAAAAGAAATGCGATGTCTTCCTTATCCGTTAAGAATCCAAGCTCCAACAAAACGGTAGGCATATTTGCATTTCTTATAATATGGATATTATTTCCATTTAATAGATTTCTTCTGTCCATTCCCGTTACACTTACCAATTCCTCCAGGCACTTTTCTGCCAATTTTTTGGATTCTTGTGCAAATTTGTTTGTTTTATATAATACCTCCAAACCTTCTCCAGAATCCTCATCTGAGCTGTTACAATGAACACTAACAAATAAATCGGCATCCATTGCGTTTGCAAAATTCACACGTTCATCCAAATCTATATTTATATCCTGCAAACGGGTAAAATATAAATGTACATCTTCACTTTCCCAAACATCTGCTATTTTTCTTGCAAAATCCAAATTAAAATCCTTCTCTTTCCAATTACCAGCCATTGCATAGGTTCCTGTGTCTTTTCCGCCATGTCCAACATCCACAACTACAATGTTTTTATAGACCTCCCTAGGTTCCCTATATGCGATGTATATATATTCCTTATCCTGATATAATTCATATGCATATACATTTTTCATCTGAAAAGAAATGCGAATACTTTTTTCTTCTGCATAATCCTGATAACTCTGTGTCAATACATAATTCTCTACCTTTTTTGATTTTTCCCGTTCACCTTCTAATTCCTTACCATTTTCCACAAAGGTAATTACATCATCTAAATTCCCCAATTCGTGTTCCAATCTTAAATTCAAGACTATCTGGGAATCCATGTATCTATTTTCCAGATAGCCTAACACTTCTTCTTTTCCACTTTTCTTGATTCGAATATATTGGGAACCCAGTTTTTTGTTCCATTCTTTTTTTGTAGTTTTATGATATGTCTTAAAACTTACCTTCTCCTCATAATCCGCTGTATAATTCCTAGCTTCTTCTATCTCTTGTAGAGAATCTGCAAATAATTCTATTTTTTCTGTTTTGTTTCTGTCTTTATTTATATTCTGCATATTTTGTTCAAATTTAACCCAGAGATTTTCCTTTTCTTTTCCCTTTATACTATCAGGCAAACAGGAAAATATTATTGAACTGACACACACAAATACAAATGAAAACATACATTGTTTGGTTATCTTCCTAATAAAGAAAAAGTCATTTTCTATTTTAGACATAAATATTCCTCTATTTCTCTTCTATTGCTTTTCTTTTTGGTGGTTTGGGTCCCATATACTGATAAAAATACGTTTTCATCATTCCATTGTATATCTTTCGATTCTTTGTAGCTTGCTTTCCAATATATTTCTGTGCTTCTTCATAACCTGTTATTATAAAATAAGACCAAGAATCTAACGCTGAAAAGGTTTCCCCAATTTCACGATACAATTTAGGCATATCTTCTTTTTCTTCCAATCGTTCTCCGTAAGGGGGATTTGTAATAATAAATCCATATTTTTTTGGATGTCTTAAGTCCTGCATAGATCTTTGTTGAAAATGAATATACTGGTCTACACCTGCCATTTTAGCATTTTCTCTTGCCGCCTTAACAATTTCTCCATCTATATCATAACCCTGTATCGTCATTTCTACATCAGTGCGAATCTGATCATTTGCCTCTTCTATTGCCGCATACCAACTTTTCTTTGGAATAAGATTCGTCCATTGCTCCGCAATAAAAGAACGATTCATGCCTGGAGCAATATTAGCACCTATCATAGCCGCTTCAATTGGAATCGTTCCACACCCACAGAATGGATCTACCAAAATTCTATCCTTATTCCAAGGTGTTAACATAATCAAGGCTGCTGCCAAAGTTTCAGTAATCGGTGCCTTACTACTTAATCTACGATACCCTCTTTTATGCAATGAGGCCCCTGAGGTGTCAATTCCTATGGTAATTTCATCTTTCATAAAAACCACACGAATAGGGAACTCTGCCCCATCTTCTTCAAACCAATCCTTATGGTATACTTGCTTCATACGTTCCACCATTGCCTTTTTCATAATAGATTGTATATCAGAAGGACTAAATAATTTACTTTTTATAGAGGTAGCCTTTGCAACCCAGAATTTTCCATTCAACGGAATATACTTCTCCCATGGAATTTTCTTAGTTTTTTCAAATAATTCTTCAAAGGTTGTGGCTTTAAATTTAGCAACCTTAAGTAAAATACGCTCTGTGGTTCTAAGGAAAATATTAGCTCGGCATATAGCATCCATATCCCCTGAGAAGGTAACTTTTCCATCTTCTACTTGTACTATTTCATATCCTAAATCCAAAATTTCTCTTTTTAATACCGCTTCCAGCCCAAAATGACATGGTGCTATAAATTCATATTTTCCCATTTTATTCTCCTTTTATCTAAACATGGTAATCAATACTAGTTCTTACTGTAAATTTACACTCTACAACATAGAATGCACCAAGAAAGTAAATACATTCAAAAAAACCTTCAATCAAGCCAACTTTCCTTTTTTATACTATCCTATTTTATCTTTTTTTACAATAACAATTTCACATCAAATTTCATATAAGACACATCCTTGGGTCGCGTTTTTGCTTTATAGGACGAACTTTCCTATAAAGAACAAAGTGGACAAGTCCACTTCAACTCCCTAAATCCCTCATTCATGAGGGACTTGCTCCACTTTGCGTGCCAGATGCGTGTTGCATGCCTTTTGCAACAATACTCCTTACGCATCTGTGCACATCCCCG
>JAFQAU010000282.1 GCA_017399885.1 Lachnospiraceae bacterium | reverse complement strand
TCTTCATAATAGTCGTTAAAAATCTCTTGTAAAATATTCATAAGAGTATTATGACAGTTATTGGAGAAAAAATAAACCCCTAATTCCCCTCATGATTGAGGGGTTAGGGGAGTTGAAGTGGACTTGTCCACTTTGTTCTGGTGAGGTAAAGGGTTAGTATAGATATAAAACAATGGTAGAATGTATATAATTATGTTAGAATATTATACAAAGAAAACAGAGGTGTATTTTATGCCACAGATTATTGATAATACTTATAATCATAAGTTAGCAAGTTCAATCACAGTAGGTATATGTCAAATACCTTTGACAAGGATAAAAGCAGGTGATGTCAAAATGTTTTGATAGATAAAACGTGCCTTTTTGATTAAAGTGTATGTTGAAGGAGGTGACGAGGGTGGAACTTAGTAAGCAGATAAAAAAATATCGGAAAGAGGCAAATTTATCTCAAGAGGAATTAGCAGATAAAGTTTTTGTATCAAGACAAACCATATCCAATTGGGAAAATGATAAAAACTATCCGGATATAAAAAGTTTGGTGCTGATGAGCGAAGTCTTTCACGTCTCTCTTGATAATTTAATCAAAGGAGATTTAGAAAAAATGAAGAAAGAAATCGATGCACAGGAATACGTAAAATTTCAAAAGGATAGTACTATCTTTAGCACATTGTTTATTGCTTTGCTGATACTTCCAGTCCCACTTGTAATGTTATGGAAATGGATTGGTATGGCAATGTATTTAGGTTTGTTTGGTATAGAAATGTATTTTACAGTCAAAGTTGAAAAGTATAAGAAAAAATACGATATTCAAACCTATAAAGAAATTGTTGCATTTACTGAAGGAAAAAACTTGAATGAAATAGAAAAAGCAAGAGAAGAAGCGAAAAGACCCTACCAGAAACTTCTATTAGGAGCAGGATCGGCACTATTGGTTGTTATAATTGCTCTTATAATGAATGTTGTCATGAAATTGTTCGTGTAAACAAATTTTCTAGTTGATGAAGTATATGAAATAAGTATGTATGCAGATAATAGATTTTCGTCCCACTATCTATAGAAATGTAGGTAGTGGGATTTTTTTACTTATAGGATTAGGGTGTCAAAAGCTTGTATTTTTTTAGCACTTGTCAAATTGCACAATTTAAGGCTACGATTTGTAGACGGTGTCCGTGTCAGCCAAGCACCACAGACACGTCGATTTCGCCCATTTTGCTCTGTCGCCTATTAGCAAATGTTTCCGCAAACTCGCTACTCTCAAACAGTGCTCCAACATTTGCGCTTACTCACAAAATTGGGCAAAAATCTCCTATTGTCTGCTTGTGTTTGTCAGGCACGGACACCATCTGCAAATTGTTATCTTATTGTTGTGCAATTTGACAAGTGCAATTTAGGTTATGTGCTTTTGACACCCTAATCTTTATAGGAAAGTTCGTCCTATAAAGCAACACGCATCTGGCACGCAAAGTGGAGCAAGTCCCTCATGATTGAGGGGTTAGGGGAGTTGAAGTGGACTTGTCCATTTTGTTCAGAAAGTTGGTGCAAAACTGATTTTTTTTGATATAATTACATTAGAAAGTTTTGATTGGAAGGGGGGAGTGCTATGCCGGTAGAACAGAGTGAACTACTGGAATATGGTACTGTGGATAGTATTCAGCTTGCAAATCCAAACCGAAAGATATTTTCTGATGTGGTGCAGTGTCTTGGAGGTGTGGAATGGTAGAAGAAAAGATGAAACATATTATGAACGAAAGAGAGGATATAGATAAATATGTAGCAGATAAAGAGTGTATAGCTAATACGTATGTTATGCGCTGTTTTTTTGTATCCATGATTGTGTATTTTATAGCATTTTTGATGAATATATTTGATGTTTTTATTGTGGATAAAAGCATTATGTTAAAGGGATTTATTCCGTCGATGTTTATTTATTTGACCATGTTTTTGATTACAAAAAAAGTCTCATTATCATCTGAGAAAATAAAGTATTTTATACTTTTTAGTATTGTTTCGGTGTTTACATTTATAGGTGTAACGATTACATATCATGTAGTGATTATTGCAGTATTACCGATTTTGTATGCAATATTGTATTCTTCCAGAAAAGTAATGTGGTATGTGTATGGTTTAACTGTAGTCAGTACTATTATTATAGTATATGCAGGATATTACCATGGATTATGTGATGCAAATATGGTATTGCTTACCAATACAAAATTAGATAATTATTTAATAGATGGAATTTTTCAGATAATAGGGGTTAATGCCAATCCTTTGGTTACGCTTATGCTGTATTTTATTATACCAAGATGTTTAGTTTATATTGCGTTTATGGTTGCTTGTAACAATATTTTTAGAATCGTTAAGTCAGGTATAAAAAAGGCAGAAGATGTTATTCAGATGGAAGTGTTCCAAAGGGAGTTAAAGAGTAAGGTAGATGAGCAAACAGTTGAATTGCGTGAGCAACATAGAAAGACACAAGAAGCTTATTGGCAGACAGTCATTGCTTTAAGTGAAGCTGTAGAAGCTAAGGATCGGTATACAAGTGGTCATTCAAAAAGAGTTGCTGAATACTCTAAAATGATAGCAAAAAGAATGGGGAAAAGTGAGAACGAACAGGAAATGATTTATCGTGCAGGCTTGTTGCATGACGTGGGTAAAATCGGAATCCCTGTTGATATTATAAATAAGCCGGGAAAATTGACGGATGAAGAATATGATTTGATAAAAGTTCACCCAGTTACAGGATTTCACATTTTAAAAGATATTTCTGAACATTATGATATGGCTATTGCAGCAAAATATCATCATGAACGATATGATGGAAAGGGCTATCCAAATGGTCTAGTAGGAGAGAATATACCGGAAATAGCCAGAATATTAGCCGTAGCTGATTCATATGATGCCATGACAAGTAATAGAAGCTACCGCGAAGGGTTGCCACAAGGTGTGGTAAGAAGTGAGATTGAAAAAGGAAAAGGAACACAGTTTGATTCCGTTATTGCAGATATTATGCTTCAAATGATAGATGAAGATAAAGAATATACCTTGAGACAGATTGATAGAACCTCTTATAATTTTTTGATTGTAGGCGAAGATGCGGAATGTAATCAACGTGTAAAGGATATTTTGCAGAAGGAAAATATCTATGAAGTAATTATGCCAAATAAGGTTACTGTAGAGGGTGTGTTTGAAAAGTTAGAAGCGCATTCTTTTGAATTAATTATTTTGGATATTGAAGCGAAAAGAGGTAATGGTTGGGAAATTCTTCGAGCGATTAAGGAGAATTATCAGATTCCGGTAATTATTATGTCTGACGATAAAAAATTGAGAAACACGAAGGAATTTATAGAATTTGGATGTGATGATTATCTTACAAAGCCGTTTAGTCCTTTGATGTTAAATGAAATTATCTATAATATGACGAATAAGTGTTTATAGTGGTTTGTGGCATGAATTTATATGGAAATGCTTACGGTTATTATGGATTTTCTTAAATGATAGCTGATACAAAAGAAACATCAGCATCACTTAAGAGTAGGCATTTCCTTTCTTTTTTTTGCCACAAGTTATTCATGATAAAAGAAATTTGTATGTATAATACAATGTTTCACACAATACGCTTCAATCTCTGCTGCTAATCCATCCCAGTAGTCTTTGTCTTTATCTATATATCTGTTTATACAAACCTGCATGTTACGGATATTTTTGGTCTATATATTTTAGCATTTTCGTCTTATATTCTCCTCTAAGATTCAAATTCTCAAATTAATATTTTCCCATTTGTTAATTGTTTGATGAGCAATTCCTAATTTATCTGCAAGTTGTTCTTGTGAATAACCATTCTGTTTTCTAAAAGGTTGTAATTTATCCTTTCATTCCAAAAAATGCACCTCCAATTATTTACTACAATTATATCAAACATATCATGTGCAGACTACCACTTCCAAAATGCAAAATTTTCACTATGTAGTTGCACAGATGCCATTGATTTTACTAACGGCACCTACCATACAGTATTAATTCCTATTTGTAGAAAGGGTGAATTAGGCAGTGTATGATATGAACAATAAATTCATGCAGTAATGTAAATATTACCTATTGTCAGCAGATAATAGAAATTTTTTGGAGGTAACAATATGGAAGAGATAAAAATGTATGGCTATATGCGAGTATCGTCAAGAGAGCAGAATGAAGATAGACAGAAGATAGCACTTTGTGAAGCAGGAGTTCCGAAACGAAATATCTATATGGATAAACTGTCAGGTAAAAATTTTGAAAGACCACAGTATAAAAAACTACTTAGGAAACTGGATGGTAATTCGGTATTATATGTAAAATCCATTGACCGATTAGGAAGAAACTACAAAGACCTTAATGAACAATGGCGTATTATCACCAAAGAGAAAGGTGCAGACATTGTGGTGATTGATATGCCCCTGCTTGATACAAGACGTGAAAAGAATTTGTTAGGAACATTGATTAGTGATATTGTCTTAGCATTGCTAAGTTATGTGGCAGAAAATGAGCGAATAAATATTAAGCAAAGGCAGGCAGAGGGGATTGCAGCAGCGAGAGAAAGAGGTGTTAAATTCGGTAGACCATCTCTACCAATACCAGAAAACTTTAATCAAGTGCATAAGGATTGGAGAGCAGGAAAAATAAATGCGTTACAGGCAGCCAAAGAGTGTGGTATGTCAGAGTCTACCTTTATACGAGATGCCAGAAAATTTGAAAAGAAATAATGTGTCATATTCAAAATATAAATTAGTATAATCATGGTAAAAAAGTATACTTTTTACAGTTGTATTATATGTATCAAAAAGTTATAGATATTTTATCACAATTTTCACTAAAATTCAACAAAAATCAACATTTTTTTGTGCTTATTAACCAAGTAATATAAGGGTGTCGAAAAGTATACTTTTTGAACTTGCAGTTACTACGGACGGCAATTAATAGACACAGGAGATATATTAAACAAAGAATTAATAAATCGGTTGTAAACGGGATTAATTATACTGAAGAAGGTTATGTAGACAAAAGGAGAAAATTATTATTAGTAATACCAAAGTTATATTACAAGTGAAAAAAGTTTTACAAAAAGAAATAGAATGTAGGAGGGAGAGGTTTGGACAGTTGGGGCAGGAATAACTTTTGTATGTGTGTTTTATCAGTATTAAGGTAAATTAAAAGTCATTGTTATTATAGGGAAGGTGCGAAAAGGAAAATTAAATTATAGTGTAAAGGAGGACGCGACTATGAATCTACAGATTTTGAAATATGAAGAAAAGCGAATGAATTTAATTATGTTTGGGGTCTGGGGATTTTTGATTCCCATAGCGGCATGTATATTTGTTATATTGTTTTTAGAGGGTACGATTGCAGATACATCTGTTTTGACAATGGTTGTATTTGCAATACTTATACGAGTGTTTGAAGGGAAATTAGGAACAAAAGCAAAGTATTGCTATGCCTGCCTTATGCCAGTTTGTGGAGCGATTACCATGGTGGTAGGAAATGATGGTAAATTTGGAGCTATGACACAAGCATATTTCCTTGCGACAATTATGATAATTGCATATTATGACATTTCTGTAATAAAAGTAAATGCCATTGTAACTGTGGTAGTAAATATGGTTGCGATGATTTGTTTTCCAGGAGCCTATTTGAAATTACATAATCTGATTGTTTGGATATTTATTTTAATTGTATATACATTATGTGCAATTACAGCATTTTTAATCTCTAGCAGAACGTATAGTCTTTTTGTAAATGTGAAAGAAAAGGAAGATGAGGTAGTGGATGTTCTGTCAAAGGTGCAATTGGTGTCAAAAAAATTATGTTCTGCTGGTGCAACACTGACTTCTATTTCTCAAAACGAAAGTGCTTCAGCAGAAGAATTGGCGGCAACCAGTGAGCAGTTGGTGGAAAGCAGTAAGGTTTTAAGCTCAAAAACAGATGAGAGTATGGAAAATCTTAGCGAATTGAGTGAATGGGAAGGTGTTGTAGCAGATAATGTGGAGCAAGTAGAAACAACATCTAAAGATTTAATTGAACAATCAGTGGAAAATAAAAAATTGTTGAATGATTTACATGCAATCAATGAGGAAGTAGCTGAGTCGATGAACATTACAACGAATATTGCCAAGAAGTTATCTGACGCAGTACAGGAAATCGGCTCTACATTAAATTTGATTAGTGAGATTTCTTCATCCACTAATTTGTTGGCTTTAAATGCTTCCATTGAAGCGGCAAGAGCAGGAGAAGCAGGGAAAGGCTTTGCAGTAGTTGCTACAGAAGTTGGTAATCTGGCAAATAATACACAAGAATCTTTAAAGGTTGTAGAAACTGTGATTGCAAGAGTGCAGAATAATGTAAAAGAAATTACGTTGCAAATAGAGGTAAATTCTTCTAAATTAGATACACAGAATCAATATTTTGCAAATGTTTTCAAGAGCATGCAGAATATGACAGAGTTGCTTGATGTTTCAGCTAAAGCAATAGATACAATGGGGCAGGCTCATGATAAACAGGCTGAAGTTATTAAAAAGACAATATCTATCAATCAGGATATTGCGGAAGGTATTAGGAATGCGAAAGACCAATTTGATGCTATCAATGCTATGGCTGAAAGTAATGCCAACGACACTACTGAAGTAACTGCACAGGCAAATGCAGTTAATGATATGGTAGATGAGATGACCGGATTGTTGAAGCACGAAGCATCGTGATAGGATAGGAAATCTAGCAAAAGGATTTTTATGTCCTACCTATGATAGACTTCCCAATATAAATATTTTATTTAAGTAGCCACATATATGTTCCCCTGTGTGGCTACTTTTGTATAGTTATAAAAATCAGTAACAGTTCAGCCCTCGGCTGGACTGTTACGTGTGTCATAGAGAATATATCTCCTAATGGTTGATAAAAAGGTATATTAGAGTTACAATCAAATCAGTAAGGTAAAATTTTGATAAGCTAGAAAGAGAGTAGCCAGCTATTCAATAAATATAGAGGTGTGGAAAGCGTTTCGTGATTTTGTAAGTTCAATGGGAAAGGTAAAATAGACATGAAAGAGAAAGCAAAGAAGATTATAGAAATGTGCTTACTATATGTGTTCATAATTCTTGTCGTAGTCAGATTGCGGAAGCATTAGGAAAGTATTTTGCAGCAGATGTATTTGAGTCATATTCAGCAGGAACAGAAACAAAACCACAAATTAACCAAGATGCAGTACGAATGATGAAAGAATTGTATGGGATAGATATGGAACAGACACAGTATTCAAAAGAGATTTCAGATATTCCAACACCGGACATAGCAATTTCTATGGGATGTAATGTATGTTGTCCTTTTATAGGAAGAGCATTTGATGACAATTGGGGATTAGAAGATCCTACAGGAAAATCAGATGAGGAGTTTAAAATAGTAATTAAAGAAATCGAAAGTAAAATTTTACAGTTGCGAAATGAATATGTTTAATAGGTAGGTCAAAAATAATATAAATGTGGTTTTGCAATCGGTAAGAGTAGAAGGAGGATATTATGAGAAAGAATATATAGTTGTTTTAGAGGATGCGGGAAATCAGGCACTTGGGGAGTTGGAATTTGGAGCAAGTGATGAAGAAATAGTAGATGCTATAAAGGATGCTACTGTAAAAGAAGCATATCAATTAAATGAAAACTAAATTAAACAGTTCAAATAGGGGGAATCACTTAGTTGATTGCCCCATTTTGTTTGTTACAAAAATATGGTAAAACACCCCTAATACCTTTGACATGTTTTGTTTTCTTTTGTATAATATTACTATATTTAATAGGGAGATTTTGTTTTAAATAGTAAAAATGCAAAATATTGAATTGTTTAAGGGGAAGGCAGGGACATTATGATTTTTACAAATTCGAAATGTATAGGGTGTAATAAGTGTATTAGAAGTTGCCCAACTATTACAGCAAATATAGCAAAGTTGGGCAGAATTGACGTAGATCAAGAAATGTGTATCGCATGTGGCTCATGCTTTGATCATTGTAAGCATGATGCCAGAGATTATGAGGATGATACAGATGTTTTTTTAACTGATTTGAAAGCAGGTAAGAAGTATACCATAATTGTGGCACCTGCATTTATTGCAAATTATCCAAAGGAGTATAAGAAGATTTTTGGCTATCTTAAGTCTTTGGGAGTGCAACATATTTATTCTGTAAGCTTTGGAGCTGATATAACCACTTGGAGTTATATTAAGTATATCAAGGAAACAGGCAAGACAGGAATGATTAGTCAGCCATGTCCGGCAATTGTCAATTACATTGAAAAATATCAGCCAGAGTTGATTCCAATGCTGGTTCCACTACATAGTCCAATGCTAGCGGAAGCTATTTATTTAAAAAAATATCAAGGAGTGTCTGAAGAGCTTGTATTTTTATCTCCTTGCATTGCTAAGAGAATGGAGATAACAGATAAAAATACCCACGGGTATGTGAAATATAATGTTACTTTCAAGAAGTTATTACAGGCCATTGGAGATAAATATAAAACAGCCAAAGAAGCAGATGAAGAGTCTAGTTATGGATTGGGCGCAAGATATCCAAAACCAGGTGGATTAAAAGAATGTGTACATTTCTTTTTAGGTACCCAGACTGCAGTATTACAGGTAGAAGGAGAGGAAGAAGCTTACAGATTTTTAAGAGAATACGCAGAGCGTAGAGACAATAAGCCATTTTTGGTAGATATATTGAATTGTCAGAAAGGTTGTATTCGAGGTACAGGAACGGATGAGTCAATTAATCATATAGATGTGGAGCTTGCAATTAATGAGATGAATCGCTTAGTAGTGAGTGAACCAAAAAAGAAAGAACTTTTCAAATCAAAGGGGACATCTCATAATGCATGGAATAGTGCCCTATCTCTTGAGGATAGATGGAGATATTTTGAGGAACAGTTTGCAGGATTAGATATGAAGGATTTTATGCGTTCTTATGATAATAAGAGTGTTAATGTAAAGATTCCTAGTAATCAAGAGGAAGAAGAAATCTATAATAGTATGAGGAAGAACACAGAAAGTTCCCGATGTATTGATTGTAGCTGTTGTGGTTATGCAACTTGTAGAGAAATGGTATATGCTATATATAATGGAGTGAATAAGAAGGAGAACTGTATCTTCTATGAGAAAGCTTTGGCAGAAGCTGAAAAGAAAAAAGTAGAGCAGATGCATCAGGCTGATATGGAGGAACAGCAGAATCACAAAAAGAAACTGTATGGCATTATTGAACAGTTTAGAAGGTTGAATACAGGTGTTACCCAGTTGGCTGAGGCGAATGAGTTAACTGCCAAAGATGCTACAAACATTACACAGGCAGTAATGGATATATCTGATGAATGTGAGAATATCAAAAATTCTCTTGGGGTAATTTCAGGATTTTTAAAAGTTTATATTGAGAGCAATCAGGATATTGTGGATATAGCAAGTCAGACCAATTTGCTTTCATTGAATGCTTCTATTGAGGCTGCCAGAGTAGGTGAAGCCGGCAAGGGTTTTGCAGTAGTAGCAGGGGAAATAAGAAATCTATCTGATTCTACGAAGAAGCTCATTGAAGAAAATGAGAAGAGCGCATCTGATACTGTGCCAAAGATCAATGCCAGTGTTGAAGCTATCAAAAAATTGCTAGTACATATTGATGAGATGAGTGAGCGGATTTCCAACATTGCCGCTACAACCCAGGAGATATCTGCACATAGTGAAAATATTCAGAAATTATCATCTACGATTCAAGAATCTGTAGAAGAACTATAAGAAGTGGATAAGGAGCAAGAACTCTATAATGGTTTTTGTCTCCTTATTTTACTTTATAGGAAAATTTGTTCTATAAAGTAAAATCGAGCTGGGACGATGTGTACACACAGATTTTACTTAAAGAGGTACGGGTTTTCATAAAATAGCATACAGAGTAGATGCGAAAGGTGCATTATTGCAAAAGGCATACAGCATGTACTTGAAAAGGTAAGTGAAAAAATTCAATTCTCTTGCAACATTTCTTTTTCATAAAGTGTTTTATATATGTAGTCAGTTGTTTACGATAGGTTGCAGGGAACCTATGAACAGTAATCAGTAACTATCCTTGTGTTGGCGCAGTAATGGAATATTATTGCAAAATTCGATATTTTTAGATATAATATCGTGTAAAGCTGACTTATAGAATATTAAGTAAGTGAATGTGGCAGTTTAGCCATTCGGTTGAGTTGTTACAGGCGAATATTAAGGGAGGAAAATGTTTAATGGAAAACAGAGAAGGAATGCAAGAGAATGGATTAAATCCAATGATGCAGCCAAGTAATGGAATGCAAGGCAGTATTTTGGAACCACAGCCAATGGTACAGCCGGAGATGGGAATGAACCCACAAATGGGTCAGCCAAATATGGTACAGCCGGAGATGGGAATGAATCCACAGATGGTGCAGCCAAATATGGTACAGCCGGAGATGGGAATGAACCAGAATATGGTGCAGCCAAATATGGTACAGCCGGAGATGGGAATGAACCAGAATATGGTGCAGCCAAATATGGTACAGCCGGAGATGGGAATGAATCCACAGATG
>JAFQAU010000281.1 GCA_017399885.1 Lachnospiraceae bacterium | reverse complement strand
TGTTCTTCCAACGGCAAGCCGATTGAAGGACAGGTTATCAACCGTGCTTTCAATAAGCTGATCGAGGAAAACGGACTGCCAAAAGTCGTTTTCCATAGTCTCAGACATTCCAGTATCACCTACAAGCTGAAACTGAACGGCGGTGATATGAAATCTGTTCAGGGCGATTCCGGTCATGCACAGGTCAAAATGGTAGCGGACGTTTATTCCCATATCATCGACGATGATCGCAGGCTGAACGCTGAAAGACTGGAAGCAGCATTCTATTCCGGCAGACAGGCAACCCCGGAACCGGTGCAGATGGTCGTACAGGAAAGCTCCACCGACGATAAAGAGCTTCTTCTGAAACTTCTGCAAAACCCTGAAATGGCAGCACTTCTGAAGTCGCTGGCAAAGACCTTATAACAACTGCAAGGGCAGATCCTTTTACATAGCTGCAATAGCTGTAGAAGGGTCTGCCCTTGTTTTTTGTTGTTACATAGTAATCCAGTCCAAAAGATAATCCGAAATTCGAGAAAATTCCGGTTGAAAAATAGGTGCTGAAATGCTATAGTAATAGAACTTAATTTGATGTCTTTAAGGTCATCAACGCACCCGTATGAGGATGAATTGGATTTCCTGCTATTCTGCATAACGAGCAGTTACATAGTGACATTTACTTGCACTCACAACGTCCACCAAAAATCGAAAGCCTTGCTAATTTCGAGCCAATCGGACGGTGTAAAATCCCTCTGAATTAGCTATCACAGCGTAGTATCAGATGGGATTTGAAATGCTGAAAAACCCTGTATTTCCAAGCATTTTTTAGCATTAGATGTCACTTCCCGATGTCATATCGGGGCTACTCCTAAGCAGTAGACCGGAGGTTCAAGTCCTCTCTGGGACGTAATGAAAAAAGCTGGAACCTTAAATAAATTAGGGCTTCAGCTTTTTTATTTATAATGTTGAAATAAGACTGGGAATTCTTATCATCATTTCTAATGCTAATGAGAATTTTTAATTTCATAATTTTTAAAGAAAAGAGTTGCATTTTTTGTTCTTTTGATATAATATAATTACATCATCGGTTTTTTAAAAACCGATGATAGAGTTTTGGAATATGGGAGGTAGAATTATGGCAGAAAAAATGAAAAGACACATCAAAGATCCCGGAAGTGCAATTACACATTTTATAGGAATGCTTATGGCAATTTTTGCTGCAGTTCCATTAATGATAAAAGCGGCAAGAGAGCCGGAGCCAATCTATGTAATATCTATTGCAGTATATGCAATCAGCTTGATTTTATTATATGCAGCAAGTACAAGTTACCATACATTTATCTGTTCTAAAAAAATAACAACTATTTTAAAGAAAATAGATCATATGATGATCTTTGTACTCATAGCAGGCAGTTACACTCCGATTTGTCTTCTTGTTTTAAAAGGAAAATTGGGAATAGGGCTATGTGCATTGGTATGGGGCATTGCTCTTGTTGGAATTATTATTAAAATGTTCTTTGTTTATTGTCCAAAATGGGTTTCCTCTGTTCTCTATATCGGAATGGGATGGACTTGTGTATTGGCCTTTGGACAGATTTTAAATGCATTAACACCAGCTGCATTTGCATGGTTATTAGCTGGAGGTATTGTATATACAGTAGGCGGTGTTATCTATGCATTGAAACTTCCAATTTTTAATGGAAAGCATAAAAACTTTGGGAGTCACGAAATCTTCCATTTGTTTGTTATGGGTGGAAGTGCCTGCCATTATGTAGTAATGTATGCATTTGTATTATAGGAAAAGCAAAGCTCCCGAATAAGGGAGCTTTTGTCGTATGTTAAGAAAAACTTTCGATTTTTGCAATAGAAAATGACTTGAGTAAAATGGAAAGATATGTTAAAGTGTCTCATGGATTTATGATTTGGAGAATCAGATGTGAAATGAATTCCTCATATTTGAGGCATAATTTTATGAATGAAAGAAAGGAAAATCATGAAAGGTCTATTTATTGTTAATCCATCATCAGGGAGACAGAATTTCAAAGAGAATTTGAATCAAATTGCCGGAAAACTGATTATGGATCAGATTGCATCAACGATTGATGTGTTTTATACAGAAAAGAAAAACGATGCAAAAGAAAGAGTTATTGGTTTAAAAAAAGGAGAATATGATTTTGTTGTTGCTGTAGGCGGAGATGGAACACTCAATGAAGTGGTAAATGGATTAATTCTAAGCGGAAGTGAGATACCGCTTGCCATTATATCTTCCGGTACAGTGAATGACTTTGCTACTTATCTAAAACTTCCTTCTTCTATGGAAGTGGAGAGATTCTGCGAAATGATTCGCAACTTTAAGTTAAAAGAAGTAGATGCGGGCAAGATTAATGAAGAATATTTTATTAATGTTATAGCAGGTGGAATTCTGACAGATATAGCTTATAAAGTACCAAAGGATAGAAAAGCTATCTTTGGTAAATTAGCTTATTACATGGAAGGTGCCTTAGAACTTCCAAAACAGTTCTTG
>JAFQAU010000280.1 GCA_017399885.1 Lachnospiraceae bacterium | reverse complement strand
TAAAGCCAATGGGCTTCCTGCTTCACAGACCTCGCAACCTACTATCTCCACAGGCGTGACTTCGGGTAGTTCCTACCCTAGTTGACGCATTCATCCACTCAGCTAAAGCTAACTGGATTTCTTCTAAATTTCTTTAAAACTACCTTCTCTATATACTCGTAACGGAAGTATAGCAAGTCTATCTACTGGAAGAATTTATCTAAGGCACTTAGAATCTCATCTTCTTCCTCTTCCAGTTCCAGCATTTCGTTACTTTCTCTTCGCACTTCCTCTATAGCCTGCAACGGTCTTCTTACCTTTTGTGCTTTCTTTAGAGCAACTGCCTTACTTGGCTGTTTCTGTTGTGATTCCTGCCCCACCACAGTTTCCTCTTTCTGTTTTTCATTCTGTGGTTGTTTTTTGTCTGTTACATCAACTTCTTTAAAATAACTTGCTCTTCTGGTACTTGCATCTGCTTTCTTTAAAGGCGCCACCTGAGCAGCGGTAGATACTCTCTTTTCTTTGGATTCCTGTTTATCTGCTATCTCATCCTCTTCTTCAACGGTAACCTTTGGCGCTGGCTGACGTTTCTTTTTAGAACCCTTCTTTTCTTCTTTTCCATCTCCAATATATGCTTCCCAATCAAATACCGCTTCTACTGACGCAATTGCTACCTCTATCATGTCATCTTCCGGTTCCTTGGTAGTAAGAGATTGCATCCACATGCCCGGACGACTGAGTATCTTGGTAAAGGCATTATCGATACTTCCTGTAAAACGTATAAATTCATACGATATCCCTGCTACAACAGGCACTAAAAGCACACGCAACAACATGCGAAGTCCCGGATTATCTACACGTATAAACATAAAGAAAATAATACTGATAATAATTACATAAAGCATGAAGCTTGTACCACAACGCCTATGTTCTTTGGACTGGTTGCGCACATTTGCCACCGTTAATGGAAGTCTGTTTTCCACACAATTTATTGTCTTATGCTCTGCACCGTGATACATATATACTCGCTTTATATCTTTTGATACAGAAATGCATGCCACATAAAGGATAAATATTACCAAACGCAATAGTCCCTCTAATGCCGCTTGTGCAATAGGATGGGTAACTACTTTTGCCAAACACTCTGTAACAAACCAAGGTAATACCATAAAGATTCCAATTGCGAGTACAACTGCAAATATTACCGTTAGTCCCATCAAAACAGCCTCTGCCTTATCTTTGAATATAGATGTCAGTGCCTTCTCTATTTTATCCGGTTGCTCCTCTTCCTCTTCTTCAAAAAAGCTTGCAGAAAAGGTTAATGTTTTCATTCCTAAACTCATGGATTCCGCAAATGCCACAATCCCCCGAAGGATTGGTAATCCCATAATGGGATATCTATCTGATATACTTTTGTGTTCCTTTTTCTCTACAATTATTTCTCCGTTTGGCTTTCGTACTGCTACTGCATATTGATCTTTATTCTTCATCATTACGCCTTCCATAACAGCCTGTCCACCAATACCTGAACTTTTCACTTTTGTCACCACTTTCTAATACTTCTTAGATCTTTCTGTTACTAACTACATATTATATTAACTGGTGTCACTTATTCCTCTCCTTAGAGCAACAGAGACCATATAGTAACGAAAAGGTCACAAAATCCAGCTAAATCTCACTGAGTTTCGTGACCTTTTCACTTAATATCACGAACATATTATCAAAATGTTTATCCGAAAATATGCTCATTAAACTTTCCTATTTGTTTAAACCATATCTACGATTGAACTTATCAATAGCTCCACGTGCCTGAACTGCCTTCTGCTGTCCAGTGTAGAATGAATGACACTTAGAACAAATTTCTACGTGTACTTTTTCCTTTGTAGATCCTGTTACAAATGTGTTACCACAGTTACATGTTACTGTAGCCTGATAATAATCTGGATGTATTCCTTCTCTCATAATTTCACCTCTTCTATCGGTCCCAACCGATTGTATCTCAAATTTTTATAAACAACTGTATCATTATAGCACAGCATATTTTCTAATGCAACATTTTTTTACAATGACAATTGCTACAATAAAACAGGTGTTACTGTCTATTACAATTTCTTAGTCATCTCCAAGAACTCTTTATTATTCTTAGTCTTTAGGAACAAATCTATATACTTCTCCAGCATTTCCTCCGCACGCATACCACTTAATGCCTTTCTCATAGCCTGATTTGCCTCTATCTCTTCTTTGGTTAGTAACAAATCATCTCTTCTTGTACTGGATTTGTATAAATCAATAGCCGGGAAGATACGTTTTTCTGATAAATTTCGATTCAAAACAATCTCCATATTTCCAGTTCCTTTAAACTCTTCAAATACCACGTCATCCATACGGCTTCCCGTTTCCACAAGGGCAGTCGCCAGGATAGTTAAGCTTCCACCTTCACGCATATTTCTTGCAGCTCCAAAGAACTTCTTTGGCATATGCAAGGCAGCCGGGTCCAGACCACCTGACAAGGTACGTCCACTAGGCTGTACTGTTAAGTTATAGGCCCTGGCAAGTCTTGTAATACTGTCAAGCAAAATAACTACATCCTTCTTATGCTCAACCAAACGTCTTGCCCTCTCTATTACCATTTCCGATACACGTCTATGATTATCCGGTAATTCGTCAAAAGTGGAATAGATAACCTCTACATTTTCCCCTTCAATGGATTCCTTAATATCCGTAACCTCTTCCGGGCGTTCATCAATTAACAAAATAATCATATGTATGTCTTTATGGTTCATTGTAATAGCTCTTGCCACTTGCTTAAGTAAGGTGGTTTTCCCAGTCTTGGGTGGTGCTACAATCATACCTCTTTGTCCTTTTCCAATTGGCGATACCAAATCCATCATACGCATACCCACACTGGATCTAGGTGTTTCTAAATGAATTCTTTCATTTGGAAAAATTGGTGTCATATCTTCAAATCGTTTTCTTCTTGAAGTCTCTATAGGAGGAAACCCATTTACCGACTCTAAAGTAAGCAAAGCCCCATATTTTTCCGTAGGATGCTTCATTCGTGCATGCCCCACAATATAATCGCCTGTCTTTAGATTAAAACGTCTTACCTGTGCCGGAGAAACGTATACATCATTTTCTCCCGGAAGGAAATTGTCGCATCGAATAAATCCATATCCATCCGCTAATACTTCAAATATTCCCTTCTTTAACTCACCATCATCTGACTGATTTGTTTCAGAATACTGTTCTCCCTGGGTATTGGTTCCATTTGTAGTTCTTTTTACTATTTTTTCTTTATTACTTTCTTTATTCTCGCTTTTTACAGCAGTATTTTTACTTACCACTTCTTTTTTTGCAAATTCCTTGTTCTCGGTACCCTTTGTATCTCCTGCTTTGGATACTCGATTTTTACTTTGGTTTGATTTGTTTATCTTCATCTGATTTTTTTTCGTATCCTGAATTTTTTCTTCTACCTTATTTAATAGGTCTACCAATTCATTTTTCTTTAGCGTAGAAACATTTTTTATTCCATATTTCTTTGCCTCTTCTCTTAATTCAGATACTGTCATTGATGCAAATCCTTGTTCACTCACTACGTCCACTCTCCTTTTCTATATGTAGGGATTATAAATACATCCTTTTGTATAAGAAATCTTTAATATAATGCTTCATTTCTTTTTAAGGTTATATTGACAACTTTTACGGGGTCTCATAAGAAACTTTTTGATATATGCTGAAGAAAATACGCCAAATCCAAAACGTCTTCCAAGCACGTATTACTGAAAATCAATCATAGAAAACACGGTACATTTTACACTATTGCACCAATTAAATTTCATTATACACCATACAGAAAAAAAATAAAAGAAATTTTTGTTTTGTTACAGAAATATTAACAACTTTTGTATTTTTTTAAAAAATTATTGCTTTTTGTTATTTTATCTTGTATCATATAGGTAGGATTACGTAAAGATTAGGACAGAAGAGGACTCCTTAGGTACCTGCATAAGAGAATTATCGATTATGAAGTCACTATATATGGATTGTTCTTCTGTCTTATTTTGCGTTTTTATATTAACAAAGCACTGGACAAGATTCTAATGTCCCAAAAAATAAGGAGGAAATTAAAGTGAACAAATTTACAAAGAAATCTCTTAGTTTGGCAGTTGCTGCTTTGATTGCTGTTACCTCTTCTTTTTCCGGTAACATCGTTACAAAGGCAAATACTGAAATAACTGCAAATGACACTACTGCTACAACTACAACAGAAGCTCCGGCTATGACACCGTACCCAACTGAAGAACCTCAAGGTGATGACTTTAAGGTAATATTCAACCCACAGCCAAAATCTTGGACAAATGTATATGCTTACGCATACTATACAGAAACAGTTAACAAGACTACATATATTCGTGAACCACTTGGTCGTTGGCCTGGAACTAAATTAGACGCGAATTCATCTGTTAGTTTTAAGGCAAAAGCACCTGTGGAAAAGGTTATATCCGATACACGTATTATTTTTACAGATGTAGATGCAGCTAAGAGTGATTTAACAACTCTAATCTACGATCAAAACGGAGATACTTTTTACTATAAAACAACAATCAAAGCACAGCTTCCTGTTGATGATCAAGACAGTGAAACAGAAGATGGTTATATAGTAAAAAAAGGAGAAACAACAATTGGTGGTACACAAGCTACCACAACTCCAGCTACTACACCTGTAGCTCCTACTACTCCTGTAGCTACAACTCCAACTCCTGTTATTCCTACCACTGGTGATATGGTAGCACAGTTTGACGCTCCGGCAGATTGGACTTGTGTTTATGCATATGCTTACTATGTAGATGCAGCAAATAAAAAACAGGAACCTCTTGGAATGTGGCCTGGTGAGAAATTATCAAAAGGTGCAGACGGAAAATATACAACCTCAGCATTTTCATCAACAACCGGACAAGCTCGTATGATTTTTGTTAACGTTGATGAGAAAAATAGTAAGATGACAAAAGATGACATTTTAGTAAATGATAAGGGAGAGTCTTACTATGCTAAGGTTGCTGAAACAGCTAGACTTCCAAAAGATGATGGCAATGAAAAAACAGAAGATGGACTAGTTTTAGCAAATGGTTTAAATGCAGTTACAAAAACTGGAACTATTACAGTAACTCCTTTAAACCCAACTACTACAGCTCCTGCTACTACTGCTCCTTGTAGCACTGCTCCTGCAAGCACTGCTCCTGCAAGCACTGCTCCTGCTAGTACTGCTCCTGCAAGCACTGCTCCTGCTAGTACTGCTCCTTGTAGCACTGCTCCTGCAAGCACTGCCCCTGCAAGTACTGCTCCTGCAACACCTGCTGTAACACCAAGTGAAATACCTATGAATACACCAGCTGTTACAAGCACACCTGTAGTATCAACAACTCCTGTTGTTACAAACACACCTGCTGTATCAACAACACCTGCTATTACACCGGTACCTAGCACTCCATCTGTGATAGTACCATCACCTTCTTCCCCAGCTATTGATGTTGAGAAGCCTGTTACTATCACTGGTTCTATTTCTTTCAACAAAGAAGGAAAGACTGCCGGAGAAACTATCAAAATTAAAGCATCAGCAAAAGACGGACAAGGTTCTTACAAATATACATATTATGTTACAAAAAATGGTACAAGAAAAACATTAGCAAAAAACACAACAAAGACTGCTGTAAACTGGCAACCAACTTCTGCTGGTAAATACACTATTCAAGTTGTGATTAAAGATTCTAAGGGAAATAAAACTACAGTTAAGAGCACTTATAAGGTAAAAGCAAAGGTTATTACTATTAAGTCATTTAAAACAAACAAAAAAACCGGACAGAAGGTTAATTCAAAAATTAAGCTTACAGCTAAAGCTACAACAAAGTCCGGAAAGGTATCTTATAAATTTATAGTAAAAAATAGTGATGGTGACAAGTTCACACTTAAGGGCTACTCTAAGAAGTCTTCAGTTACTTGGGAACCAGGCGAAAAAGGTACTTACACAATTTATTTATATGTAAAAAATGGCAAAGGTGTAACTGTTACAAAAACAAAGAAATTCGTGATTAAATAATGCTTTGTTCTAAAACGGAAAAGTCCCCCTCATAATTGAGGGGGACTTTTTTTTGTTCATATATTCCAAAACGCTGAGAAGGTGCCAATGAATGATAATAGTTAATTTTGAAAGTGATTTTCCAGCTTAGTTAACACAGAAGCAATAGGAACAATCATCATTCCACAGAAAAAATTACTTATACCATGAATGCAATCCCATGGAAGTCCTGCCACAATCCAAGTGATCATTCCTTCAAAATCCAATCCGTATAGAATCGCCTGTGCAGGGGCATACAACGTGCCAAAGAGAAAACCATGGGCCGAGCATACCAGCATATATACAATTGGCTTTACTTTCTTTGGGAGATTTTTTGGCAAAAGCATAACAGCACCCCAAAGAGCTGACCAAAGATACAAATATGGTATCCACCATGTGGAAAATCCGCAAAGCAATCCGTTTAGCAATACATATACATAGATAGGATACAGTGCTTTCTTTCTATAAACCACAGTAAAAGAAACTGTGAATACACTTAATAAATGAACATTCGGTGCAATTTCCATAATCATTTTTGAAGCATACATAAGTGCTCCAAGCATGGAAAACAATGTGATTTCTCTCGTTGTGAGCTTCATTACTTCTCAACCTTAAAAGAGTAACTGTCTCCAGCAGTGATTTTAGTGAAATCGGCACCTTTTTGCGCATATTCGCCGTTGACATAAAATGCCCAATATGTTTGGTCTACATTATAATCTGCTGTAATCCCGTTTACTGTTTTTACATAAAGACCATAATCTCCTTCTTCACCTTCTATTAAGTTGTGTTCCAACAAAGCATCTCCCACGGTTTCTTTATCCGTATGAATCTCAAATTGGGTCTGATTTCCAGCTTTGTCTACAACAGTGAAGGTAAACTCCGTTTGTCCTTCCCCTAGCACAGTTATGTCAGACTGCACACTTTGGGTAGGTTCTGTAGTTATATTGGTTTCGTTACCGGTCTTTCCATTACATCCGATTGTACTAAATGCCATAGCCACAATAAGCATCATACAAAGGAGCAATGAAGTGTTCTTTTTGTTTTTCATTTTCATTTGCATATTTGTTCTCCTTTAATATAGTATTTCCTCTAAATGCCGGCACTCGCAACATATTTTGTGAGGATTTGTTGTTTAGATATTTCGACTTGGTACTTTACAAACCAACCTTCTCAGGAATATCCCAATGGTTTTGTCTCAAACTGTGGCATTTGATAAGATTCGTAAACCTTTGTACCTTACGGCGACGGGCTCGTACAGGATTTCCACCTGTTTCCCCAAACATCAAGAATGATAGCATATAGATACAACATTTTCAATACTCCTGTTAAAAATATGGTAACCATTAGTTTTTTCAAATTTTTTGCCGATATAATATTATAATACTATATGATTTTTACGAGGGTGCGTATTATATAGGGAGGGTCTATGAGTAAACAAAAAGAGAAAAAAATAAAAAAACTAAAAAAAATGCATATTGGACCATATATCATATCTTCCATACTTATCTTCTTTATTTCTACTATATTTCTTTCTTGTATTAGTCATATCTTTGTTCAGTATATGCAGAATACAAAAATAGAATCTGCTCATGAAAATGCTGAGCAATTTGCGGACGCAATTTCATACGCTATGGCAAAGGAACAGACCTTAAATATTGATGAAAGTAGTACTAACGTATATGATATTATAAAAAATATGCAATATTTATTACATTATTCCGGCACAATTTGTCTGGTAGATGAGAATCAGAAGGTTATAAAGCGTTTTGGCAGGCATATTCCTGACTTTGAGAATGAGCTTTTCTTTGCCCCCACAGAAGAACTTAATCTGGATTTTAAAACATCCTATAAAGATACAATTTATTTTGAGTTTAAGGATAATATTCTTAAACTCCTGGCTTCAGAGGGAAATAATACCTGTGCGACTTTGGATTGCTGGCTTATTCAACCTCTAGACTATGGAAATGCCTACGTTTATGTGGAGATGGAAATTACTTTAAAACAAAATGAATTAATCTATGTTTTTATAACAATCGCTCTTATCTCCATATTAGTGGTACTTTTCATTGTTGTTTACCTTGTGACATCTTTTGGTGCAATCCTTACACAACGACGTTTGTCTAAAATTTTGTATTTGGACTCCATTACGGGAGATAAGAACTGGCTATATTTTCGTGTATACACCCCAAGAATATTGAAAAAATACACAAAACAAAAATATGCCCTAATTTCTCTTGAAATGACCAAATACCGTAATTATTGTAATTGCTATAGCAACGATGAGGGTGAAAACTTGTTAGAAAACTTCTCTAAGCTTTTTCTAAAAGAGAAAAGAAAAGGAGAAATTTTTTCCAGAAATACCGGTGCTGAGTTTGGTTTACTTCTGTACTACAATACTGATGAGGAACTGAGACAACGTTTGGAAGATTTGTGTGCAAAGCTACAAAACCTCTGCCCTCATCACACAGTTCATTTTCATGTAGGAATCTATCCGGTAGATAACAGAAAATACTCACCTACTATCATGTATGAGAACGCAGTTACTGCCAAAAATACCATAACACTGGACACTACTGATGATATTGTTTGGTTTAAGGAAGAGATGCTTGAAAGACAGAAATGGGAGACTTTCATTGAAAATAATATGGAGAACGCCCTAAGCGAACACCAATTTGCTGTATACCTACAGCCAAAATATAATACCAAATTAGAAACTCTTGCTGGTGCTGAGGCATTGGTACGCTGGATACATCCAGAGAAAGGAATTATTTCTCCTGGTTATTTTATTCCGCTTTTTGAAAAGAATGGGTTTATTCTATCTTTGGATGATTATATGATTGCCCAAGTAGCCAAACAACAAGCAAAATGGATTAAACAGGACAAAAAATTAGTCCCTATTTCCATCAACGTATCCAGAGCACATTTCACACAGGAAAATTTAGCTGAGCATATATGTAAAATTGTTGATGCTTATCAGGTTCCTCACGAACTAATTGAACTGGAGCTTACTGAAAGTGCTTTTTTTGACAACAAAGAAGTTCTATTGCACACTGTACATAAATTAAAATCCTATGGTTTCCCTGTATCTATGGATGATTTTGGTTCCGGTTATTCTTCCTTGAATACTTTGAAGGACCTACCATTGGATGTACTCAAGCTTGATGCTGAATTTTTCCGTGGGGAAAATACAGATATACGTGGAAAAATTATTGTAAAGGAAGCGCTTCATTTAGCAAAGGAACTAGAAATGAAAACAGTAGCAGAAGGTATTGAAACCAAAGAACAAGTACAATTTTTGGCAGAAGAAGGGTGTGACTTAATTCAGGGATATTATTTTGCAAAGCCAATGCCAATCTCGGAATTTGAGGAACGATTACAAGTAATAGATCAACCGGCAGAATAGCAATTTCCTATAAAGATTAGGGTGTAAAAAGCACCAAGGGTGCTTCTTTCATATTATATATGTTATGGCAAGATAGCTTGTAAATACCATATATAGTATGAAAGAGGAGTGTGAAACACTTTTACACCTTAATGCTATAAAGAACAAAGTGGACCAGTCCACTTCAACTCCCTAAATCTCTCATTCATGAGGGACTTGCTCCACTTTGTGTGCCAGATGCGTGTTGCATGCCTTTTGCAACAATATTCCTTACGCATCTGTGCACATCCTCGCGGAGCGTTTTTTGCTTTATAGGACGAATTTTCCTATAAAGCAAAAAAGAGCCTGTGGCACTTAATTCGTCCAACAGGCTCTTTTTTCTATCTATACAACTAATTGCAAACAGAATTGCTTAAACGCAACCATCTATAAAGGAAAATTCCCCTTCTGTAACTGCAAAAAACTCAGATTTAGCAAGATTAAAACAATCTAACACAACTGGAGAGAACTGTCCACATTCTCCATCATTAATCATACGTGCTGCCTCTTCCGTAGCATAAGGCGCCTTATATACTCGTTTGCTCACCAAGCTATCATAAACATCTACCAATGAAACGACCTGCGCCCAAATAGGGATTTCTTCTCCCTTTAAGCCTTCAGGATAGCCTTTTCCGTCGTATTTCTCATGATGATATTTACATATATCGTAACAATACTGGTAAAAATCATTTTTTTCTTGAATCAGATTCTCAAGCATTTTACATCCTAATGTGGTATGTGTCTTCATTACCTCAAATTCCTCTTTGGTTAACTTACCCGGCTTCATCAAAATGCTATCCGCTATTGCCAGCTTCCCTATGTCATGAAGTGCAGAGGCATTCACGATCTGCTCTGCCATAGCCCTGGTAATCCCATATTCCGGATGAAATCTTCTTAGGTACTTTAATATAGTCTTTGTAAAGAACTTCACTCTGCCAATATGTTCACTGGAATCAAAGCTACGAAACTCTGCTACTGAGCTTAGTGTGTTTACTAAGAATCCATTAAAATTCTCTAATTTTTGTTTACTTTCATGCAACTCAATCGTACGTTGCTTTAAAGTCTCTTCTAAGCTGATTCTGTGTTCAAAAAGTTCGATAATATTTTTGGCACGACGCATAACTACCTTTGGAGAAAATGGTTTGTATATGATATCCGATGCCCCATATTCATAAGCTTTTTCATCAGATTCTGCTGTTGCTTCTCCTGTAATTACAATTACGGGTATAATATCAGAATATTTATTCTCTTCCATGAACTTTAAAACATCCATTCCGTCCATAATAGGCATCATTAAATCTAGAAATATTAAAGCTACTTCGTCCTCGTTCTTCACTAATTCGTCAATTGCCTGTTTTCCATTTTCAGCTTCTATTATGTTATATTGTTCCTGAAAGATATTATGGATAATCTTGCGATTAATTTCAAAATCATCTGCAATAATAATGGTATTTCTCTTTTTCATCTCCATCTTTGATTCTTCCTTTCCCATGACTTATATGTTACGGTTCAGCCAAAAAGGTTGACCTGTTAAGATCTTGATTTACTTTTATTCATTACTGCTCACAAGTCAGAAAACTAACCTGCGAGCAGTAACCACTAGTGGCATTATATCAGAGAAAAATAACAAATGATGTCAAATATTGTTAAAAATTATCTAAATAAATATTACATTTTTGTAACCGTTTAGAATCCAATGTCATTTGGTTAAGCATTAAAGTTTTTCCCAATGGCTTGAGCTTAAATAAATAACACAGGCTCAAAACCATAAACAGTTACGCATTTTTTATAATCTTTCATCCACTTGGGCTAAATTGTTATAGAATTTTCTTATTCCACATTTTTTAATGCCTGACTCATAGGTATTTTCTTAATTTTCAAAAATTGCATAAAGGCAACCAACAGGTAGGTTCCAAGCATTAAGAAAAACATCTGTAAATACATTTCCATACTAATAACAAGTCTAAACCAGCCCCCATATCCATTCATAAATATTCTTAATAAAAATTGAAAGAATATGGTATTAAACACCAGTGATAGAATTGCTGATATTATTACTCCCCAAATACTTGCCACAATATAGAGTCCTGCAATTTCACCATTTCCATAACCTAACACTTTTACCATGGAAATAGACTGGGCATTCTTTTCCAGTATTTGCTTTGTTAACAAATATATTAATAATATAAATAGTACAATTGCAAACACCTGTACCATGCCAAACATTTCTCCCATGGAATCGTCCATCTGTCTGGAAACTCTGGTTAGTTCTTCATCTGTAATATGAGTTACAATTTGTTCCTCTGGTAAAACACTATCTGTTAATTCTTCATTGGAGAAATATCCATTAAAATATCCATCTTCAAATTCAAAGGTCTCAGCAAATGCTTCCATAGACATATAAATACCAAGATTAGTAGGGTAATCGAATATTTTCTCTACACGAAAAGCATACAATTTCCCCTCATACTCCTCTTGTAAATTAATTATATCTCCTTCTTCTAATTGATATTTCTCTGCCATATCACTGGTAACCATAACTCCATTCTCTGGAAGCTGTTCTTTGTAATATTTACTATCCTCCTGCAATCCATAAATAGAAATTTCTTCTTCGTCGTAAAAATCATCCTGCATTTTTAGATTTGTTACACAGTAAGGCTCTGCCTGTTCATTTTCTATTTCATAAGGGCCATATAGTATATACTGATAGTTACATGGCTTATATTTTAACGCATCTTCTCCGTAGCTCTCCATTAAAGAAGGCATAATCATACCAAACATTAACAACAGGGCAGCAAATAATATTCCAATGAATAAAGTAATATATCCTGTGAAATTTTGTAAAATAATACGAATACGAAATCTTGTTAAAAACGGTAATTTACCTAGCTTTATTACCTTCACTTTTTTCTTTTTATCCAAATCTTTACGAATAAAACGAAGTGGTGATAAGGACATTTTCCTTCCTAAGGCAAAGGCAATTACTATAAAAACAATAATCATAGGAACCACTGTGGTTAGTACAAAAGCTTCTTCGTTCCAATTTGTAACATATGTTGTAAAGCTAAAGCTTCCCTGATACATGATTTTTGCTACATCTTCAAATACAGTGTAACCTAGAATATTTCCTATGATAGCTGCCGTAAAGGTGATTACCAAAGGAATTGTAATATAATGTCGGAAAATTTCTCCCTTTGTATACCCGGAAGCCCGCAAAGTTCCAATTACGGTTGCTTCTTTTTCTACGGTGTTATTTACTGTAACTGCAAATACAAAGCCTATAATAGCAATTAATACATATAAGAGAACTGTCATCATTGGTTTATCTGATCCAAGGTCCTCTCCTGCAAAATGTATGGCACGGTTTGCATAATTTGGAAGAAATTCTTCTATTTCATTCCCTTCCTGCATAGCAGTAAGAACAAGCTTTTCTCCAATTTTATCGGATTTCTTTTTCTCTTCCTTCTCTGTTTTAGGTTCTGTATCATATTTCCATCCATAGCTATAGCTTTTATGTATCTCTCCAAATGCTTCAAATGTGTCATTTATCACTACACCAACACCAAATAAATTGGCATCAAACATCATGGCACTATTGTCTTGAAATAATGCGCTATAATCAGAAAGTGCTACGATTCCACAAATTTCTAATTTCTTTCCTGCAACAGATACGGTATCGCCTACTTTCAGCTTATTATTACTCATATAAACTCTATCCAAGGCAATTTCATCACCCGTCTTTGGAAGTTCCCCAGATAGCACACAAACCTTATTTATTTCTTCTCTTTCCCCAAAAATTCGTAGTGTTCCATCTCTAGTAGAATCTCCATTTGTATCAACATCTTCTTCCACATAATAATCAGAATAAATTTCTATTTGCTTTTTCTCTATTTCTTCTATTAAACTGTCACTGGCTTCTTCCTTTAAAACAAAATGTCCATCCTCTATATTATATTTATCAAAGCTCTCATCAAAGGTTTTTTGCATGCTTCCCGCAGCTACTAAGAAACCTGAGACGAACCCTATGGTTGCAACCATAAATAAAAATAATGCTATATATTTACCAAAATCAGCCTTTAGTTCCCTAAACAGCCTTTTCCTTAATGGATTCTTTGTTTTTTTCATTCCATACACCTTCTTTCTTATTTCTTACTACCAATCTAACTCTTCTACAGGTATTCTTGTTTCATTCTTGTAATCTTTTCTTATATTTCCATCTCTAAATTTTATTACCCTGTGTGCCATTTCCTTTAAAGCATCATTATGTGTAACCATAATTACCGTGCTTCCATACTTTTGGTTAATATCCTCTATTAATTTTAGTATCTCCTTAGATGTATGAAAATCCAATGCCCCTGTTGGCTCATCACATAATAAAATATCCGGATTTTTTATAATAGCACGCCCTATAGCGGTTCTTTGTTGCTGTCCACCTGATAACTGATTTGGTAGCTTATGACGATGTTCATAAAGTCCTAATGTATGTAATAAATCATTGATATCTAACGGTTTATCACTTAAATATGCACCAACTTCTATATTTTCTTTTACACTTAGGTTTGGTATCAGATTATACATTTGAAAAACATAACCTAAATGCTTTCTACGATATTGGGTTAATGCTTTCTCTTTCATGTCCTCTGTTTTTTCACCATTTATCGAAACATATCCTTCATCTCCTGTATCAATTCCTCCTATTATGTTAAGCAAAGTAGATTTTCCAGAACCTGATGGACCTAAAAGTACACATATCTCTCCCTTTTCTACTGAAAAAGATACCCCTTTTAATACCTCTGTACGATTTCCCGCTTCTCCATAACTTTTCTTTAAATTCTTGATTTCTAAAAACATAACAATCCTTCCTTTCTTATGAGCATTCCTATATATTTATTATACATTTTAACATTTTAACATTTAAACAATTGTTCATGTATGAATAATAACCTATCTCAAAAAAAATGTCAATCCTAATTTATACTCAATCCTTGCAAAGCATAACGGTTTACAAGGTGCCAACACATATGTGAAACTTGCTCACATAGTACGAGTTTCCCATATAAGTTTATAGCTGGTAACAGCTTCCATACCGATTCACAAGCATCCTCGGGTCGCGTTTTTTGCTTTATAGGACGAACTTTTCTATAAAGCAAAAAAACCAGGTATAAAACTATACCTGGTTAAAAATAAAGAGACTCCATGCATAGCTCTACAGTTATACATGAGTCTCGCAATTTAAAACAAGCCAGACCTTTCGGTCAGGATGTTGACTTGCTACGAATTCTTCGCTTGCTACTCCCTCATTGTTCAAGGGTATTCTGTTATTATAATAATCTTCTAAAAATCTATAACAGCCAAACCTAATGGCTAAACTGCCACAAAAACTTTTCTATAATATACCAAATGAATTTTTCTTTGTCAACATTATTTTTTTAATTCTACTCATCAAACAATGGAGTGGAAAAATATCTCTCAGCAGTATCTGGCAATATGGTTACTACTGTTTTTCCTTTTCCTAATTTTTTTGCTAATTTTAATGCTGCTGCCACATTTGTTCCACTGGATATTCCACACATTAGTCCCTCAAGTCTTGCCAAATCCCTAGCTGTCTGAATCGCTTCCTCATCTGTTACTACATATACATCATCATATATTTCCTGATTTAGATTTTCCGGAATAATTCCATCTCCTATTCCCATTTGCAAATGTGTGCCAATGGTTCCTCCAGCCAAAATTGCTGCATGCTCCGGCTCTACTGCCCATATTGTAATATCCGGATTTTGTGCCTTTAACACTTCTCCAATCCCGCTAATGGTTCCCCCTGTTCCAATTCCCGAACAAAATCCATCAATGGGACCTGCCACCTGTTCTAAAATTTCTACTCCCGTATGATGATGATGCACTTTAGGATTTGCAGGATTAGAAAACTGTTCCGGAATAAATATTCTACTATCTTGTTTGGCCATACGCATTGCCGTATTTAAACATTCCTCTATACATTCTCCTATGTTTCCGTCATCATGAACCAATATTACTTCAGCACCATAATGCTTTACCAGTTTTCTTCTTTCTTCACTAACCGAATCCGGCATAATAATGATGGTCTTATACCCTCGAATGGCACCTACCAAAGCCAGACCTATACCTTGATTTCCACTGGTAGGCTCTACTATTATGGTATCCTTCTTAATTTTTCCGCTACGCTCTGCTTCCTCTATCATATTCAAAGCAGTCCTTGTTTTTACAGAACCTCCTATGTTAAGACCCTC
>JAFQAU010000279.1 GCA_017399885.1 Lachnospiraceae bacterium | reverse complement strand
TCTGTTTTATCCGGGTCGCAGATATAGTCTATCGCTTTATCAACGGTTGCTTTGATAGCATGGATTTTTGTGTACGCCATACCTCATTCATCAGCTCCTTTACTTCGTCCATATCTTCTTGATAAATGTTATTTGTGCTGTTAATACGCTTTGCAATCTGGTTCAGACTTTTGCTAATCCGTCCAAGTTCTGTGTTGTAATTTCTTAAATAGCTGTAGTCCACATCATAGACAAATCCGAATAAAATCAGCTTTCGTAAAAAGGCAGATTTGCTTTTCATTTTTGATTCCTTAAATTTTGCATCAAGAATATATTGTTCGTCATCATTTAGATAAAATTGCACCGGATTGGTGCGTGTTCGTTTTGCCAATTTTGACACTTCCTTTCTAAAAATAGGTATAAAAAAACTGCTGTAAAATGTTCGATGTTTTACAACAGTTGGTTTCATTGTTTATTTAGTTTTGGATAGAATTATCCAAGCAGAATTTTATCAAAATGACTGGAAAAGGTTAAGGAGAATTGGAGAAAAACAGTGGAAAAATAAAAGAGGGTTAGGGATATTTCCCTGTGGAAATTTGTACAGAGCAGACGGTAGGCAGTGAATGGGAAATTTCGCCTGTGTCATGACACAGGTAGTGCTTGCTATGATAGCATACGACATTTCCAAAGGGTATGTCGCTTTTTAAAATCCTTTGATGTATTTGATGTAAAATAAACAGTGTATGATACGAACAATAAATTTTTATAGGAATGTAAATACTACCCATTGTCGGCAGGCGATGGGAATTTTTTTGGAGGTAACAATATGGAAGAAATAAAAATATATGGCTACATGCGAGTATCATCAAGAGAGCAGAATGAAGACAGGCAGAGAATATCACTTTGTGAAGCAGGCGTTCCAAAACATAATATCTATATGGATAAACTGTCGGGAAAAAATTTTGAAAGACCACAGTATAAGAAACTGCTTAAAAAGTTAGATGGGAATTCAGTGTTGTTTATAAAATCTATTGACCGACTGGGAAGAAATTATAAAGAACTTAATGAGCAGTGGCGTATTATCACAAAAGAAAAAGGTGCAGATATTGTGGTGATTGATATGCCACTACTTGATACAAGACGTGAAAAAAATCTGGTGGGAACATTGATTAGTGATATTGTACTGTCATTATTAAGTTATGTAGCGGAAAATGAGCGAATAAGCATTAAGCAAAGACAGGCAGAGGGAATTGCAGCAGCAAAAGAAAGAAGTGTTAAATTTGGCAGACCATCCATACCTATACCGGAAAATTTTAATCAAGTGCATAAGGATTGGAGAGCGGGAAAAATGAATGCTTCACAGGCAGCAAAAGAATGTGGAATGTCAGAGACCACATTTAAACGAAATGCTAGAAAAATTGAAAAGAAATAATGTAGTGTGTTCAAAATTTTGAAAAATAAATTGGGATAATTAGGTTAAAAAGTATACTTTTTGATATTCCAATTTCATTTAGTTAATAAGCACAAAAAGAAGTCGTTTTTCATTGCTTTTTGATACATTTTGTGGTAAAATAATTGTAGTTTTTGATATGTATGATACGGATGTAAAAAGTATACCTTTTGAACTGTTAATTAACGCAGAAGATGTATTAAAGCAAGAAGGTGATGTGTTAAGTATAGAAATTTTAAATTGCATGAAAAAGTTTTCACAAATTAGAATCATAAGCAATGAATAAAAAATTGTTGTATAGGAAAATGATGGTTGGATTGTGTTTTCCTATGCTAGGGGTATCCACAAGGACAATATTGCCAAATGGTAAATTTCTTAGGATGTTGTATAAAGGAGGTAGGAATTTAATTGAAACAAAGAAACTTGTTATGAAAGAAATAGTGAATTTTTTTGGATGACTATGGAGAATAGGGGTGTTTTTTATGGGTAACAATGCTATGATTAAGGGTATTTCTTATTACCATCCAGAAAAAGCGGTTGGTAATGAATATTATATTGAACATTTTAAAAACAAAGGGGAAAATATTGAGGGATTATTATAAGCAACTGGAAGAAAGAACAGATATGTATCTTCTAGTGAGGAAAACATTCTTACAATGGGGTATCTTGCAAGTAAAGATGTAATAGAAAAGACTCATGTAAAGGCATCGCAAATTAATTTGATTGTATTTTCAACAGGAACACCAGAGTATATTGCACCAACAAATGCAATGAAATTACATGCTATGTTAAATGCAGGACAAAGATGCGAGGTTTATGATTTAAATGCAAATTGTGCAGGGATGATAGTTGCATTAGAACAGGTATCGAGAATTATGCGTAATAATGAAAATGTAAAGTATGCCTTGATAGTAGGTTCTGATCAATTAAGTCGATATGTCAGGTATGATGAAGCGATTGCGTATGCCAATTTTGCAGATTCAGCATGTGCGATGATGATTGAAAATATTTTTCACACGGACAGAGGATTTATTGATGCAGAATTTTATACCAATTCTAGCAACCATGATAAAATCTTAATGCCAGCAAAAGGAATGTCAAGTGTGACTGGAGATAGAAATTTGCCAACGCGTGATAAACTGGTTCAATATGGACAATTTAATTTTGATGGTGCATTTCACAGCGCAAAAATATCAATAGAGGAAATTCTTTTTAGAAATAATCTTCAAAAAAAAGATGTTAAAAAATATTTCTTTTCGCAATTTGGTTGGAAAAATATACAGAAAGTTTGTTAAGAAATGGAAGAAAATATTGATAAGTTCAAATTTGTCGGTGATGAATTTGGGTACACAGGAACAACTAGTCCGATGTTAGCTTTTGCAAAATCTCTTGAAGCACAAGAACTACAAATGGGAGATTATATAATATTTTGGACTGTAGGGGCAGGTACTACTTGTCCGACAGTTTTATATAAATATTAAAAAAGTAGTTTTTTGGAGTTTCTAAATACGAAAAGGAAGGTAATATTTATGCAGAAAGAAGAAAATGTTCAGATAATAAGTAATAACGAAAGGGTAGGTAATATCGTTTTATTTAGTTACATCAGTATAATTGCAGTTGCAGGATGGGCTGCGGTTATGTTGTTTCTGAATGGTGGGGTACGAGAGTGTGTATTTCCATTGGGTGGAGTATGTGCAATTATAACGAAGATTTTTGAAAAGAAGTTAGGAAAGGTTACAAAGTATGTTTATGCTAGTATACCACCAATAATAGGTGCCATTACGTGTGCGGTATGTAGTACAAGCAGTAGTGACAGCTATGTTTGCATCACACATTATTATATGGCAGCAACCGTGTTATTGGTAATTTATTTGGATATGAATTTGGTTAAAATGAATGCGATTGTTACGATTGTGGTAAATGTTGTAATGATGATTATATTTCCAGATGGTTTCTTGAAATTACATAAGGTGATTGGATGGGTATTTATTTTATTGTTTTATTTAATTTCATTTGCCGGAAGCACTTTTATTTGTTATCGTACCAATTTGTTATTAGGAATGGTAGAAGAAAAAGGAAAAGAATCCGAGCATGTATTGCATAATGTACGAAACGCATTTGAAAGTTTAGAACAGTCGTCAGCAAAGATTTTTGATTCTCTTCAGGAATTTGAAGCGAATACAGAGGAAATTACAGCATCTGCGGAAGAAATAACAAATAGTGCAGACGTGCAGATAAAAGAAGTTGAAAGTAGCCTTGCCATATTTGAAAATCTGAATGAAAAAATTGCAAGTTCGGAGCAACGTATTAGTCATACAGTTAATATTATGAGAGGGTTAAAAGAGAAAAATGATGAGGGGATTGTAGCAATTGAGGTATTAGGAAAGAAGTTTGCTGAAAATATCGAAACTACAAAGGTTGCAACAGAAGGAATGGCAGATTTATCCCAAAAATCGAGTTCTATTAGTAGTATTGTAGAAAGCATCAGAAATATTGCACAACAAACAAATTTGTTAGCTTTAAATGCTGCGATTGAAGCAGCGAGAGCAGGAGATGCGGGAAAAGGATTTGCGGTAGTAGCAGATGAAATTAATTCATTATCAACAGAGTCTTCTGAGGCAACTGGAAAAATTGATGATATTCTACAGGATATTATAGGAAAGGTAAAAGAAACGGATAAAGTAATTGCTCGTAATAGTAAAGTAGTAGCTGAATCTAATGAGAAATTAGAGGACACAGTAAAGGTTTTTGAAATAATTCTCACATCTTCTGATAGAGTTATTGAAGTTACAAATTTGTTGAAAAAAGAGTTGGATGACATTGTAGAAATCAAAGAACAACTTTTAAGAGCTATGGAACAAGTAAATGATATGTCCAGAAAATCAGCAAGTGATTCGGGTGAAATTAGTACAGCAATAGAAGGACAGGCGGAAGAAGTAGAAAATATTTTGGCGAATATGGAAATTGTAAGAAAAGGTATGAGTTGTTTAGCTGATGTATTGAATGGAAATACGAAAGCTAGTTGATGAAAGAATAAAGGTTCTTGTTTTTTGTAATGAAAATATATTGGGAAGTTTATGTCCTAACTATGATACACTTCCAAATATAAATATTTTATTTAAGTAGCCACTTATAGGTCCCCCCTGTGTGGCTACTTTTACAAAATTGGACAAAAGAAAAAGGAATATTTATCAAAGGATAGATAAATATGAATTTAGGGCGGCTAAGTAAGCCGCCTTCTTTCGTCAAAAGAACATTATTCTTTGGTATTTACCAAAGCTTTAGCAGTGGACAAAAGGACAGCAATATCACGAGGATTACATTTGTAGCTGCTCATTTAATTGTTTTTGATAGTGTTATAATGTGCCGATATATGTGTTAGAGAACGTTAAGTGGCTAGAAAATGTTATTGATAAGCAGTATAATTGAGTAGATAAAATTTATATGGGAGTGTATAGATGAATAAGATGCTGGATATTGCAGAAGCAGTTTAATGCATATGAAAATCCGGAGGATTTAGCAGGAATTACAAGTCTTGATGTTAGGGATTTTAGAGAAGAACTGCAATTTCATAAGGTGATAGCAGAGATTTATCCTAATGGTGAATATCAAATACTGTTTTGGAAGGTAATGCCTTATAAAATACCTAAGGTCTGGAATTAAAGAGTTTACAGGGATTGAAAAGCAAAATAGTGGTTGCATAAGAAGATGAATAAAGGGGAGATAATTAACCTCTAATTTCTTCATTTTAAAGGATTTGGTTTGATTTTAACATTTAAAGATTTGAAACAACTGTTAAAACGAGGAGGGAATACCTATGAACTATTATAGGGATAGCAGTTTAAAGTTCTTTTATTTTATGATATTTCCTGTTTTTTTTGTTGGATTTCTTTTAAAAGCAAATGTAGAAAAACAAATATGTTTTGGATTAGGAATTTGTTATTTATTACTTTTAATCAGTGTTGCTTTGCCTATAGTCAAAAGAAGGAAGGAAATAAAAGAAATTCAAAGGAATGGAAAGTGTTATGTTGGAAATATAGAGAATTTGATAGAGGTAGAAGTAGGAACTACTTATAATAGATTTGGAAATACTGAGTATGATAATGCATATTACTTAAAAGTAATACCTAAAGAAAAAATTAGTGCAAATCATTTTGTATATAGTGATATTTTAATAGGCAAAAAAGGTCAAAAAATATCAAAGGAGGTTCTGATATATGATTGGTATGGAAAAACTTTTGTGGTTTGTACAGATGTAAAGACAAAGCAACATTATAAAATAGAACAAACTAAAGAAATTATTCATTATAGTTGGAATAGAAAATGTTTAATATATGTTAATAGATTAATTATTGTGATAGATATTTTGTTGATTATAGCATGGATTTGTGTTACATTTGTTGAAAAGTAATATAAAGTCAAATTTTTATGTGTTGCAATGAATTGCGAAACATTTTTAGATAATGCTTTAAGGGGAGTTGCAGGTTTTGCATCACCTCATATAAATGTTGGAGATATAAATGCGTTTGAAATATCCTTGAAATGTTATAGAATTTTTTCATCGTTTCACCTCTTTAATTTCTCTACACATAGGGATTATAGCTTAACTATAATGGTATCATAATTTAAGACACTTCCAAAGACAAATTTTGATGAATTTGATATATTGTAAATTAGATGATATTGTAGAGATTATAAGTTAAGCAGAAGAATATTTCATGCTATAATGTGCCTATGGAGGTGATATTTGGTTTAGAAATCGAATGGTTAAATAGTTGCAGAGCGGCATTTCCTAGCGTGATGTTTGCTCTGATTTTCATTATACAGGAATATTTGTTTCGATCAGTTAATCTCTAGTTAACTGGCTTTTCTTTTTTCGAAAGTTGATTCCCATTGGACAACTTGTTCATTCGTAGAATAGAAACCTTGCAGACGATTGCAGTGGTTTTATTCCACTATGATGAAGTCCGTTTTTTGGGACACATAAGAATTTATACTGAAACCAGGATAAGTAATTAAACACTTATTTAATGTTTCTATTAAAGTAGATTGAAGGATAAGGAGATGTTGAGTATGGCACGTCTCGATTGGAATCATGATGGAAAGAAAGATTGGCAGGATAATAATAAGGAATGATATTTTTGCATCAGGATATGGTAGATCAGGCAATGGATGCTTCATTTTGTTGTTCTGTTACTCAAAAAGCTGACCAGAAAATTTCTCATTCTAAAGCAGAAGAATACTGGAAGAAATACAATGATTAAGAAACAGAACAGAGATGGGGAATAAATTTTCTGATTTCCCCACCAAAAACTTAATTTATGTTTATAGCAAACTATCCTTAAAAATATCCAAAGATAAACTTTTAGATGTCTCATCAATAACTATAAATGTTCCATCATTTATTTCTTCTAATCGAGCAATAATTTTTTTTACAATATCAATTAATTCATCTCTTATTGCTACATAAGTGTTCTGGTCGAAGGAACAAGCTTCACCATTTTCATCAAAAGAATAGAGGGAACTATACAATTCTTCTCCTTTGTCATTCAGTTTTTGAAGCGTATCATCATTATCAATACAATCAATCCCCGTAGACCATACGCCTGTCAAAATATCGATTTTATCTTTCCAGATGGGACCATGCAAATAATCGAATCAATGTTTGCCTTACATCCCAATTTTTTTATTTGCTATTCTGTTTTCTTAGGTTTCTCCATTATCCAGTCCACTTCATAGCCAAATTCAAGGGCGATGAGTTTGGCCAAAGCAGGAGAAATCGTTTTATTTTTATTTGTTCCTGGACGGCTGTTTCCAGTGAGGATATAGAGATAGTTTTCGGAAATTCCTAATCTTCTAGCAAATTCTCGTTTTGATATATTTTGTTCGGCAATAATTTTATTTAATTTTTCTGCAAGTGTCATGACTTAGAAACTCCTATTCTATCTTGGTGTTGTTTTAGTGCTGCAAAACGTAATAACTGTTTTCTGGAAGAAATACCAAGCTTGCTGTAGATATTTTTATTATGATATTTCAAAGTATTTTCTTTAATTCCTAAAATATTTACAATTTCCTTAGCTGTTTTACCTGATAAATATAATTCGTATATTTTATATTCGGCAGGACTGAGCGTGCTAAGATTGCAAAGAAAGAACTCGTAATCCTCCAAAATGATTTCTTTTTTGTGTTCTTCGGAAAGATGTTGTATTTCACTTTGTGCTAACGCATATTCTTCCAGTGCTTTTTCGTATGCCGATTTTGTACGTTCAGCTTCCTCCTCGGCCATTTTTTTAGATTTTTCTAAATCTTGCAGTTTCTTTTCGTATAGAATATCTTTTTCTTCTAAGAATGCAAATAGATCATCTATTTCACGGATTTTCAAATTATTTACGGTTATATCGTTTGATTTGATTTGTTCAAGGCTTTTTATGATAGGGGAGACATATTTTTTACTTATAAAAATACAGTAAATTAATGCAAAAAAAACTATAAATAATATAACACCGATAGTTTTGAATTGGTTTTTCTCAAGCATATTTTCATATTGTGCTTCTGTTAGCATAATGGCCACTGTGAAAGTGTTATTCCCTAATCGGATGTTTTGTGTTCTACCTATACATTTTTCAGTATTAAAGTCAAATACAGTAGTCTTTCCTTTTTCTGAAGTCTGAACAAAAGAATTAGCAATGTTGAAACGGCTTGAGTTAAATTGTCCGGAATACATACCATGTTTTTCGTCAAGTAAAGCGCCTATAAGCTGTCCAAGGTTGTCGTCGTTTACTTTTTTAGATAATTGAAAATATAAATCACTTATTTCAAAACCGCAGATACCGATTATATTATCTTTTAAATCGTAGATAGGAACATATACATATCTTGCTCTTTCCCAAGTTTCTGGTATTTCAACAGTAGGACTCAGGATGTAGTGAGGATTATCTGCAAATAATGAATTGATATTGTTAAAAAAATCAGTTTGCATTTCGTTTTGCCAGCCACTGTGGAATGTTAAGTTATTTTCCTTGCCAGTAGTGTATGAACCACGATAAAGAGAAAAGTCATTATTTACAGTGTTTTCTGAGTATATATTGATATATTTCAGATAGATACCGTTATATTGTGGTGTTTCGGAGTGAGTGTTAACACTGGTGTCTAAGATATAAAATGCTCCGCTTGATGGTGCAAGTTGCATATTTAAATACACTATATCATACAAATGATTTTGTAAATCTGCAAGAGCACCTGGATTGTTTTTTAAATCTTCGAAAGTTATGTTGTTTTTTGTTAAATACTTCTGAATAGATGGTTCTAATTGTTCGGAAAAAGAGATTGCATGGGCAGCAATTTTATTATAATCATTTTGAATATTGACCGTATAAGACAGTAGCTGTGTGTCTAATATCTCCATTATCTGTCGATTTGTAGGATTCATAATTCCGAACAAATGGAATAGTAGAAGAATAAGAGACAAAATGATAGCAATTGCAGACATAATAAAAAAATAAAAGCGTCTACGCATGGAAATGCTTTCTGTTTTAAATTGCTTTACAATTGTTTTTATACTAACATGGTTGAAATTTTTCATTTTCTTGTATTTCCTCTACTTTGCTGACAGGTTTCTGAGTTTGGTAAGGGAAGATTCTGCAAGTTCATTTAAAACAAGTTCAGGATCTTCTCCATCAGAGATGCGTTCCGCATATTGAATATGTGCATTTCGTAAAACGGTTTTGACGTTATTTTCAAAATCGTTTTGGGTATCCGAGGATCCATTGTACAGAGGGAGCGGATAAAAAGTGTATTCTTGATTCATCTTATTCACTGCTTCATAAACACCACGATAATTCTCCTTTTCCACAATGGTAATGTCATTAAATAGAGAGTTAATGGCATTATCAGTAACCGGTAGATAACCAGCTTGTGTTACAAAATTGAGATTGTTATCCTGTTCTGTAAGCCATTTGGCAAATATATAAGCAGCTTGATTTTTGAGTTCATTGTCACTTTTGATAGCAAAAAGTCCCCCACCGCGATAAACGACAGCAGAAAAATCATCAGTGAAAACGGGATATGGCAATGCCAATGTTGTAATAGGCTCTGACGTATTATCGGAATACAATACTTCTTCAGGCTGATATAATACATCTGCTGTTGAGCCGGTGTTGGCAATTATATCTATTGTTTTCCATTTTGCGGCAGCATAGCCGTCATTCATGCATATTCCCCCATAAATAGCAGTTTTTGCTAAAGGAATCCAAATGCGTTCAAATGCTTCGTCTTGAAGATTTAATTGATTGTTTCTTATAAATTCACTTCCATAGGATTTCATACCAATATAAGCATAATTATAGTAATCATTTATTTGAATGAAATCTTGTCCATCAGACCAGTCATAGTAATTACGTGCCACCTTGAAAATATCATCAAAGCTAGAGAGCGTGTCGATGGATGTATTCGTATCTGCACTAAAACGATCATACAATGTTTGATTGATAAAGAGTGTTTCCGTTGATTTTGCAATAGGGAGCATCAATAGCTTATCATCAAAATATCCTTCGGATAGAAATTCGTGATTGAACAAAGAAAGTTCTTCTTCTGAAAAATAGTCATTCCATGCGAGAAGACTATCTTCACCAATAAGCTCTACAACACGAGGATATGCAGTAAATAAATCAGGTAATTCGGCAGCACCGGGTTCTCCACTGGCAGCCGCTGATAATGCTTTGTCAATTGCAGAAGAGCTTGTAACAGAATCCACATTAATTGTAATGCCATATTCTTTGCCAACGGTTCGATTAAATTCATCTATAATTGTGTTTAATGGAGATGTGGTTTGACTACCGTACACATGCCACATAGTAAGCGTGACGGGATTCTCCGGATCTAGAGAGTTTTGTTGTGAACAACCGGAAGAACAAGGTATTATAATTGCAAGGCAAATAATCAGTACTATAAGTCTTTTCATTACTATGTATCCTTTCAAAATTGATTTCCCACCCAAATCCCCACCCTTTTTTAAAATAAATTTTTTTACCCACCCAGTTTGCTTTGTTTGGGTGGTGTGAGGGGAAATAAAAATTGATAATATATCATCGGTGAATTAAGTGTCGTATATGTATTATGGCATAAAGTCTTGACTGAGTCAATGGTGCGCACAATAGAAAGAACAGAGCAAATGCACACGGAAAGGAGAGGAAGAAGATGATATATAATGTGTATTTTGATATTTTTGCAGTCGTAATCTCTTTCTTTTCGATTATTCTAGCATTTACAAAAAAAGATTTTTGGAAAAGACAGAACTTTATCCTGTTTGTTTTGCTGGTGACAACTTTTTTAGCATCGCTATTGGATATCGTAAGCTCTATTGGTAATTCTTACATTGTGGAATGGTCATACGGTTTGAGAGATGTATTGAATTATGGTTATCTTGCCATTCAAAACGTAATGCCATATCTATTTTGTTTGTATATCGTATTCCTGATTGATTTGGATAACAAGCTGAGTCGGAAGAGAAGGCGTTTGTTTCATATAGGTTTATCAATTCCTTATGTAGTGGATGTGGTTTTGTTATTTTTGAATCCTTTTATAAGAGAGGTATTTTATTACGATTCGAACCGGGTCTATACACATGATTGGGGAATGATTGTATTCTATGTGAACGCACTTTTATACATGGTGTTTAATTATTATCTGATGATACGATATGGAAAGGAAGTAAGGTTTGTTAAAAAAGCTACCGTATATTTGTTTCTTACGGCGAGTCTGGTAGCAGTTATTTTCCAGATTATTATTCCTACTATATTGTTGCAACTTTGTATAGAAGCATTATGTCTTTCCGGAATTTTATTTACACTAGAAAATGAAAATGATATTTTGCACAGTATTTTGCTGTATTTCTTTTTGCTGATTTTGTGCTTTTTTGCGGAAGTCGATATTATTCCTGACGTCTTTCCGTGGAGGATGATTTCCAGTATATATTTTCTGGCATTGGGAATCCTGCTTGTAATCTATTTTTCGGAGCGAATTGCAGACAGAGGGAAGCTAAAGCGTTGGATGTTGTTTTGTGCATGGTTGATTGTTTCATTTATGTTTTTTAGAATGGTAAAATACGAGGCATTTCCGGCGGATTCTACCTTGGCAAGATATACATGGTACTTATATTATTTGCCTATGCTACACATCCCACTTTGTACATTTTATGCAACGTTATGTATAGAAGGAGAAGAAAAAAGAGAATTTGCGAAAGTCAAAGTATTATTTGGGGCAATTACTTTTTTACTGTTCCTATGTGTATTGTCAAATGATTTTCATCAAAAGGTTTTTTGTTTTCATGATGGATTTTTAAATTGGGATAGTGATTATAGGCATGGAATTGGATATTTTATGGTCATTGCATGGACTTACTTTTTATATGTATTTTCCATTGTTGTGATGTTCAGAAAATGCAAGCTTTCCAGAGTGAAAAAGAAATGGTGGATTACAATGATTCCCTTTGTCATAGGAATCACAATGCAGCTTCTAATCGCTTTTGGAAAAATGCCAAAGTTAAATGGATTTATGGTAATTAATTTTCCGGAAGCAGTATGTTTTATGATAGCGCTTTTTTGGGAGTGTTGTATTCGAATCGGATTAATTCCCACCAATAAAGGATACGGGGAGTTAATGCGGGTATCTTCATTAGCATTACAAATAACGGATAAGAGTGGGAAAACAATATATAAATCTATTTCGGCAAATGAACTTGAAGATATCCATAAAAATAGGACAGAGCCTGTTTTTTTAGATCAAAATACAGAGTTATATTGTGAACAAATTGCCGGAGGATATACATATTGGCAGAATGATATTACAGAATTAAATGAGATAAATAGAGAGCTGGAAGAGGTGCATTCCCTATTAGAAGAAGAAACAGAGTTAATGCGATTGGAGAATGAGCTGAAAGAGAAGCAGGTTTCTATTGAACAAAGAACTAAATTGTATGAATTAATAAATAACAAGACATTAACGCAATCTAAGTTGATTGCTGAATTATCAGAGGAAGCACTAGAGACAGATGAGGCTGAGATTAGAAACCGTAATGCCGGACTTATCTGTTTTCTGGGCGCGTATATTAAGCGTTATGCCAATTTGATGCTATTGGCAGAAAATGAGCATATGATGAGTACGGCTGAATTGGGAATGGCGATTGCAGAGTCCTTATGTTATCTCGGAAATATGAATATACCATGTGCGTATGTAGGAAATGAAGATGTGAAGCTTCCAACAGAGAATATTATTTTGCTTTATGAAATATTTGAAAGACTGGTGGAGGATAATTTATCAAAGCTTCAGGCTGTTTATGTAAAGCTGGAGGATACGGCGGGGATTGTTCTTAAAATCACATTGGAAGGGGTCAGTGCATTTTTGACTGAGAATGCAAAAGAAAAATTATTTCAGGCTAGTATTGCCGTAACAATAAAGCACGAAGATACAATCAGCTATATCCGTTTTCGCCTGACTAAGGAGGTGTAGAGGAATATGCAATTTGGTAACATGCCTGATGCGGCAAGGGGTTTTATATTTATATGGCTAATATGCATCTTTATTTTGGGACTATATAATTTGTTTCATTCGGTGCAGGTAAAGCGAACAAAGCATATTGTGATTTCTGTTGTATTACTTGTGGTAGAGTATTTTTTACTCCAAATTATATCAGATATTTTGCATAGACACGCAGAAAAGGAGAATGTGGAGCTTAGTTACACATTAGGTGGCATTCCTGTTATATGGTGGATTGCACTGATTGCCGGAATTATGATGATAAGTATTACGCTGGCATCTTTCTTCAAGCATTGGAAGGAAGAACATATTACACCTATGTCGGTAAAAGATAGTATAGATATGTTACATGCGGGGCTTTGCTATTGGGAGGACGGAGGAAGAATTATATTATCTAATAAAAAAATGGATGAGATATGTTTGTCGATTTCCGGCGAGATGCTTTTGAATGGAGAGAAATTTTATGAATGCATAGAATCGGAATGTATCCTCATGTCGGATGGAACAAGAAAATATTTCTTTCATAATCTGGTGGAATTTGCGGATAAACAAATACATGAATTGGTGGCAGCAGATGTAACAGAGCTTTATAAGAAAAATGAGTTGTTGGAGCAGGAAACTATAAGCTTACATAAAATGAATGAGAGCTTGAAAAAGTATAATCAAAACATTGAGGAAACTGTACGAAAGCAGGAAATACTGGATGCAAAGGTATATATTCACGATGAAATGAATCGTTTAATGCTAGCTACAACCGCAAATGCAGAGACGCCTATGTCAGAGGAGGAGTTTAAGGAGATTCTAATACTGTGGAGAAATAATGCAATTCTTCTTGGTAAGCAATCGGATAAGACGAAAGTTAATGGGGATATCACACAGGTAAACCAATTAGCCGAGTTATTAGGTATTCAATTAAAGTGGTGTGGAGAAGAGCCTGGGATAATGCCTAAGCATATAAGGGAAGTATTCATAATGGTTGCCGGAGAAGCTATTGCAAATGCGGTAAAGCATGCAGAGGCGAAGAAGATTACAATCGGAATTCACAAGAACGGTAAGAAATTATTTATAGAGATATCAAATGATGGAAAGCTTCCTTTAGGACCAATATCCCCTGGTGGAGGTCTGACTAATATAAAAAGAATAGTGGAAGAAAAAAAGGGACAATTCAAAGTGGATGTAGATGAAAGCTTTCATCTGATTTTACAATTTGAACTTGCCCAATGATGGAAAAATATGAAATGATAGATGGAAAGGAGTCAAGGTATGGCATACGGAGTTTTAGTAGTAGAAGATCAGGAAATGCCCAGACAGCTTTTTGAAATTTTTATTAATTCCAGTGAAGAATTTAAACATGTAGGTTCCGTGGCAAATGCAGGTCTGGCACTGTCCATGTGTAAAAACCAACAGGTGGATTTGATCTTAATGGATGTGATGACGGAGCTTGGACATAGCGGATTGGAGGCGGCAGCAGAAATAAAGCAGGTTTTTCCGAGGATTAAGATCATCATTGTGACCTCCATGCCGGAATATACATGGTTGCAGAGAGCAAGAGAAATAGGTGTGGAATCTTTTTGGTATAAGGATGGCAAGAAGACAGCCATTTTGGATGTTATGAAAAGAACTATGAATGGGGAGAGTATTTATCCGGATTCCACACCGCTTATTAGGATTGGCAATAGCACCAATCATGAGTTTACAGAGCGTGAGCTGGAAATTTTACGGGAGCTGACCACCGGTGACAGCAATACAGAAATAGGGGAACGCTTATGTATTTCTGCCAGTACCGTAAAATATCATGTGGAAAATCTGTTATCAAAAACAGGTTTTCATACCCGTACAGAGCTGGCTTCTGAGGCAAGAAGCCTAGGAATCGTAATAAAGGAGAAAAAGGCTTTCAGGGAGGGGAGTAAAAAATAAAAACTAGCCAAATGGCGGGGGCGAATGAAAACAATTTCTATTAAACTAGGTGTAGAGTCGAGAGAAAGGAAGAATCATCCCGACAAATAAAAACCAACATAGAAGGAGAGATAACTATAATGAAAAAGGAGATAACTACAATGAAAAAATTTTTAGCAATTATTTTTGCGGCTGTAATGATGCCTTCTTTGGCTGCCTGTGGAGGCGATAAATCCACAAATTCTAGCAGTGGCGAAACAACCGTATCGCAAGACAGTGAATCTATTGAATCTAAAGAAAATTCTACATCGCAGGAGACGTCGGAAGAGACCACGTCAACCAAGAATGGAGAGATCGCGCCAGCCAAGGATGGAGAAATCACGCTTAGCAGTGGAAACATCGCCGTTGTGGTGAATGGCAAGACAGTGCCTATGCCTTACAATCTTGTGGAATTAGAAGCTGCAGGTGTTCCGGTAAACGAAACCTTTAGAGAGGACGAACTGGCTTCGGGGGATTCCTTTAGTCTGAACCTTTATCTGGATGAGAATGAGGATTATATACTTATTCCGGATTACTACAACGCAGGGGATGATAGTGTTGCCCTTACCGATGCGGAGGCTAAAACGATTAGTATGGTTAGCTATGCCAATGAACCTGTAGATCAGGGTGTTTCTCTTCTTGGAGTAACGTTCGGCATGACAAAGAGCGATGTTAAGGCGATGCTCGGTGAGCCGATGAGTGATAATGGTGACAGTTGTGAATGGCAGATAGCGGTAACAGATGCTGATTATGTGGGCAACTTCAGCATCTATTTTACAGGTGATGGGGATGATGCCGGTGCCTGTGAGATTAGACTTGACTTTATGGAATGGTAAGCAAATTAAAATAAGTGGGCGTAGAGTATGATTGGGAATTTACACGTCAATAATGTTTGGTCGAAGGGAGCTTAGGCTCCCTTATGTCTATAATAATGAAAAAAAGATATTCATGTGGATTATGCAGGAAAATGGAAATTTTCCACCGATCAGGATGCATGGGCGTATAGATACCATACAAGCGGAAATGAGAAATAAAATAAATTTTTGGATAGCGATGTACAAAAGATTATGAAAAGCATCGTTGCCGGGGAGGGGAGGTATAACATTAATGAAAAAGCTACTTTTGATTATAATGTTGACATGTTCTATAAGTATATTTACAGCGTGTGGAAATGAAAAAACGCAAATAACAGATACGCAAGGGACTGTAGAAGATAATACATCTGAAAAAGATACAGAGGAAATTAAGGATAAAGAAAAAAAACAAGAAAGCACTTTGGATGAAAGTAAAGGGGAGACAAAAGAAGATATTTTGCTAGAAGAGAAAGAAGTAGTCCAGTCACCGGAAATTTTGTCTTTAAAGCAGACATATTTCACCAGATATGAATGGAAGGATGCGGTTTGGTTATTATATAGTAGATACTCCAATGTAACAATGAGGGAAGGCGCTGAGCAATATCCGGAAATGGATCGTGTATTATCAGAGAGAGTAGGTATGCAAACACGTTCCGTGGAGGATGAGGCTGATAATATTCTGAGCTTTATAACAGAGATGGGGATGCTTGATGGGAACTTAGAGGATTTTGAAACACAGGTATCTACATCCAATGTACAGGTTAGAAGGGCAGATAATGTGGTTTTGAGTTATGTGACAGATTCTTATGCGAATTATGGATTTATTGAGGATTTCAGAAGTATGTGGGGAGGCAACTATGATGTGCAGACAGGTAAAGAACTTTTGCTGACAGATGTGATTCTCCATATGGAAGAAATTCCCGGAATTGTACTTAAAGAGTTAAACAACCATATTTGGGCAGGAGATTCTTATTCTAAAAAAATGGTGGAGGATTACTTTAATAATACACCAATCGATTCTATCCGTTGGACATTAGATTATAATGGCGTGACCTTTTATTTTGGAACGGATGATTTTACGGAAATGGCATCGGGAGGTAAGTCTGCAACCGTTTCCTTTGCAGAGTATCCGGAGTTATTTGCAAAGAAGTACATGAATGTACCGAAAGCGTATATGGTTCGACTTCCATTGGATTATTCCTTTTTTACGAATTTGGATAGTGATGAAACATTAGAGGAATTGAATTGTACCGGTTTATTTAATGAAAAAGACAGATTCTATACGCAGTTTGGGATTTACACAGATTTAGATGGCAGTTATCACTACGAAGATTTGTTTGCATATGATTTTCAGCCATATTATGTGAAAACAGAGGATGGAAACCACTATATTTATTTGTTCTGCGAGGAAAATGAAATCGGAAATCATGTGCCGGGTCAGATGACACTGGTAGTATTCAATGTAAATGGTGGTGTGCTTACCAAAGTTGGAGATATGAATATTGCACCGGCTTATATCCCTTCAGATATGTTCGTGTTGCCACTTGATCCCAACAATATGCTTCTGGATAATCCGGACAGTTCCGCACAGGATGCTGAGGTTTACATGGTTGGAAAAGATGGTATGCCTATACTGAAATAGCGATTTATTTGAGTTTTACTCTAACTGAATAATTGTTACGTGAGGACCATGAGGTGAATGTTCACTTTGTGGTTCTTTTGACATCCTAATCATAATATTTTTCCAATTAAATTGACGTTGACAAAATAAAAATGATGAACTTATTGAGACAATAGACAAGGATATAGATGGGGGTTAATGACCATGGAAATGCAAAAAGTAAAAAGGGAAGCGAACACTATAGAGAAAAATGAAAAAGTGCCAACGATTACTTGACATAAATAGCATTGTTAAAATCTTGTAATTTAAAAATCAATATAGTAAAATTACAATGCATGTAAAAAAAAGGAAATATAAATAATGAAAAAGGAGAGAGTGAAAAAGTGTTTAACAAGAAAATTCTTAAACGAATGAAAAAGACAGCCATTGCATGTATAATGGCAACTGCTTTAACAGCAACTTCTATTTGCACAGATGGATTTTGTTCCGCAGTGCATGAGATGATGAATGTAGAAGCTGCGACCACCACCAGTGATGGATTTGTAATTGAAAATGGTGTGTTAACCGCATATACAGGAGCTGGGGGAGCAATTGTAATTCCAAGTTCTGTAACCGAGATTGGGGCTAAGGTTTTTAATGAAAATCAAACAATAACATCGGTTACCTTTGCTGGTTCAGTAACAAAAATTGGAGAGATGGCATTTAGGGAATGTGATGCTTTGACCAGTGTTCAATTACCAGATAGTTTAAAAACAATTGATTTTGGAGCATTTAATAGCTGTGTTGCTTTAAAAAGCATAGTGTTGCCAGATGGGGTGGAAACAATTGGAGCGGCTGCATTTGGAGCTTGTGTAGAACTTGAGAGTCTGAATATTCCTGCAAGCTTAAAGAGTGTTGGATATCGCCCGTTTCATAACACAAGCTGGCAATATAAACAGATTTTACAATCAAAGCAGGCTGGTAATAATGGTCTGATATGGGCAAATGGAATTTTGATAGATGGTTCAGGCGCGGAAGGAAAAGTGAATATTCCTTCAGATATACATACAATAGCCGGTGGCGCATTTGGAAATTCAAAGATTACAGAAGTGAACATACCGAATACAGTAACGATGATTGATGAAAGTTCGTTTCAAATGTGTAACTATTTGACCAATGTTGTGATACCAAGTAGTATAACAGAGATAAAAGAGAATTCATTTAGTCACTGTCCAAGTTTAAGAACTGTTACAATTCCTAAAAGTGTGACGAAAATTAGTAGCATTGCTTTTTGGAATTCGCCTGAAGTTGTAATTAGTGGATATGTAGGTAGTACAGCAGAAACCTTTGCAAATAGCCAAGGAATTCCGTTCTCAGATATTACAACTACACCAACACCGACACCAGATCCAACAGCAACACCGACACCAAAACCAACGGCAACGCCGACACCAAAACCAACGGCAACGCCGACACCAAAGCCAACAGCAACGCCGACACCAAAGCCAACAGCAACGCCGACACCAAAGCCAACAGCAACGCCGACACCAAAACCAACAGCAACGCCGACACCAAAGCCAACAGCAACGCCGACACCAAAGCCAACGGCAACGCCGACACCAAAGCCAACGGCAACGCCGACACCAAAGCCAACAGCAACAGCAACGCCAACACCAACAGCTACACCTGTTCCACAATATACGATTACATTTAATGGCATGGGAGGTACCGTAAGTACTTCCACAAAGCAGGTTACACAAGGTGAAAAATACGGAACACTTCCTACTCCGGAAAAGACAGGATATGATTTTTTTGCATGGTGTGTCAATGCTAACGGAGGAACGGTAATTACAAGTGATACTTATGTAAACTTATCCAGTAATCAGACATTGTATGCTGTATGGAAGCCAAAACAATATACGGTTACATTAGACCCACAGGAAGGAACCGTAAGTCATAATACGATGACGGTTTCCTATGAAAGGGCTTACTCAACCTTACCAATACCAGTAAAAGAAAATGCAAATTTTGTTGGTTGGTACACAGCAGATAACCAGTTGGTTACAAATGAAACCTATTGTAAGACGGCAGCAGATCACATTCTTCATGCAGTTTGGGAGACCACGTATCGTGCGGCAAGTTTGGAACAATTGACATATCAGTTTGGCAATCATTCGGCTGCATTTTCGTATCCTTCAGAATACAAAATACCGTTAGAACGTTACCAGTATATTTACGGTGATACCATTTTGGCTAAAAGCCTTTATACAAGCAGAGGGAATTGGGGAGGAAACTGTTTTGGAATTTCTTCCACATCAACCATGTTCCATACAGAATCAATCGCAGATGCAAGATATACAGATTTTAATGCAGCAGCAAGGGGATTAGTAGATTTATCTGTTTCCAACATCAGTCAGAAGCTGCAATTGACATTGACACAGATGATAGAAGCCATGCAGATTGCACAGTATGATACAGAAGTGCAAAGAAGCATTAGTAACAATTATAATTGTCTAGATGATTTATGTAAGAAAGTGCAGGCGTCTCAAAACGCAAATGGACAGCCTATATTAATCTGTTTGTATGGACCAGAGGGTGGTCATGCAGTAATTGGATATAAAATAGAAGCATCTAAATTATATATTTATGATCCAAACTATCCGGAAAAGACGAGAAGTATTGAGCTGACACAAAGTGCACAGGGGGAATATGTTTCATGGTACTATTATTTAAATGATGCCTATGAATGGAAGTCTGGAAAAGAAGGCTGTGGAATTTCTTATGTACCTTTTGAGGTTTATAAACAGGTATGGGAGCAGCGTTCCACAAATCGCTATGCTAGCACAAATATGTTAACCATGTCTATCGAAAATGCAGCCATTTATGACGTGGAAGGAAATGAAGTTGCAAAGATAGAGGACGGGGATTTACAAACACAGAATAATGAAATTTATCAGGTCCGGACAATGGAGTTAGATGAAAATGCAGAGCAGGAAGTTGCCATTTACCTTCCAACAGACGTATACATAATCGAAAATACGGATAGACAGGAAAAAGAATTTTCAGCTGATATGACACATGTAAATCAAGGTGTATCTGTAACAACAGAGGCAAGTAAGGTTACATTTGCAGTAAATGACCAGGAACGTATTAACAGTGTAATATGTAATGCAGGAGAAGGACAAAGCTATAGCTTATCCTTACAGTCCACCTTTGAGGATGACAAAAAGAATGTGAAAATCAACGGAACCGGAACTTCTGCAGGTGAAGTAGGAATTTCACAAAGCCTTGGAAATGTTGGATTGACAAACTGTGATATGGCAAATGTAAGCATAGATGGAGAGAACGTCGAGTCTTATTTAATTTCAACCGGATGCAGTCAGGGTGGAACAATTACATTGCAAGGAAATGAAACCATATCATCAGGAAATTATTTCGTTGTAAAAGGTGATAGTGCTACTTACATTATGACACCGGAAGATGGTTACGTATTATCGGATGTATTAGTAGATGGTGTTAGTGTAGGTGCGGTTCCAACTTATTGCTTTGAAAATGTAACAGAGGAACATAAGATTGTTGCAGTATTTGCAAAGTTTGATGCCAGTGCAATTACCGTTGATTCGGTTGATGCTCAAGCACATACAGGACAAAATATCACACCAGCTATAACCGTGCGAATGGGTGATACTGTACTAAAAGAAAATATCGATTACGGCGTAGTATATAGTAACAATAAAAATGTAGGAACAGCCAAAGCTATCATTATTGGACTTGGAAGTTATAAAGGTTTAGAAAAGACAGTAAACTTTGCAATAACAGCAAGCAAAGGGGAGTCTTACACAATTGGAGGAATGAAATATCAAGTAACAGATGCTAAGAAAAAAGAAGTGATGTTTGTTGCTCCGGTATCTAAGAAGAAGACAAGTGTAACCATTCCAAAGACAGTAAAAATTGGTTCTGTAACTTATAAAGTAATAAAGATTGCTACAAAAGCATTCAATGGATGTAGTAAGTTAAAGAAGATTACAGTAAAGAGTACATACCTTACAAGTGTAGGAAGTAATGCATTTAAGGGAATTTATAAGAAGGCAGTAATCAAAGTTCCAGCATCGAAATTGACAAAGTATAAGAAGTTGATGAAGAATAAGGGACAGAAAAAGACAGTTACAATAAAAAAATAAAAAATGAATTATTAAAAAAAGGCTATGCGTAATGCATGGTCTTTTTTTGCGGGGAAATAAGTCCTATAGAGAAAAAACTTCGGGCAGGATGCGCACAAATTGGTATGGAAAAATGCAGGAAAGCAGGCTTGCAATATGAAAGGATATTGGCTAATATTATAAAAATAGGACTTATAGAAGAATATATTTTTTAGATAAAACACAATTTGCAAAATGAAGGAAAGGAATATAGAAAATGAACTTTAACGTGATAGGGAAAAAGGCATTATCAGGTATATTAGTGACCATAATGGCATGTTCAGCAGTTGTAACCGATGGATTTGACAGAACTGTTCATGAGATGGTGAAGGCTGAAATAGTAACCATGGAAGCGGATGAACCTCTGGAAGAAGGTCAATACTACATATATTTTGAATGTGAAGGTGGCGTAGTATCCACTGACAAAATAATGGTAACCAACGGAACAAATTATGGTGTACTTCCCACCCCAGCCAAAATTGGATACCACTTTTTAGGCTGGTATACAGATCCAATAGGTGGTCAAAAAATTACCATGGAGACCGTTATAAATCTTACAGACAACCAAACCTTGTATGCCAGATGGGAACAGCAGTCTTTTAATGTGAATTTCAATGCAAATGGAGGAACCATAGATATCGAAAATAAAGAGATAGCCTTTGGAGAGGAATATGGAACCTTGCCAATTCCTGAAAAGGAAAATGAAGTATTTCTTGGATGGTATACCAAGGAAAAAGGGGGAACACTGATAACTTCAGAATCCGAAATGAATACTGCAGCCAATCATACTCTATATGCACTATGGGGAGCAGGAGAAAACCAAGTGGATTTTGCAAAAATTGCATATTCCTTTGCCAATGTTTATGAGGCATTTGCAGACAGTGAAAGCTTTCAGATACCGTTAGAACGCTACCAGTATATTTGGGGAGATACTGTGTTTGCAAAGAAAATGTACGAGCAGACAGAGGTAGTCAGTTCGGATAAATGGACAGGAAAAAGTTTTGGAATGGCTTCAATGGCAGCCCTCCTTTATATGGGAGATAGTGACCTGTCAGTCAAGGATTTTAACCCTGAAGCATATAGAATCAAAAATTTATCACCTGCCGATACCAATCAAAAGCTTCACATGACATTGCGTGAATTAATCCAGGCTACGGATATCATGAAAGTTGATGCAGTGCTTCAGAAAAATTGTAAGGCTAACCGGAATCGTCTCAATAATTTGTGTAGTGCTGTGGAAGAAGTAGAAACAGGAAAAAAGGCACCGGTGCTTGTTGTTATGTCTGGTAAGCAAGGGAGTCATGCAGTACTGGCATATAAAATAGAAGGAAATAAAGTATTTGTTTATGATACGGATTTTCCAGATGAGGAAAGAACGGTTAAACTAAAAAAGGATTCAGAGGGAGCATATACAACATGGTCGTATACAATAAAGGATAGATATGAGTGGGGAAGTGCTTCCGATACATGCTCCATTAGCTTTATAGAGTATGAAGATTACAGGAAGATATGGGAGCAGAGAACCCAGCGGAGTGAGGAACAGATGAATTTAGTAACGTTGTCAACAAAAAATGCAGTATTTTATAATGAGAAAAATGAGGTTGTAGCAACTTTGACAGATGGCATTTTAAACAGTAATCAGGAAACTATATTCTTATTACAGGAAATGTCTTTTGGAAATACAAAGGAAAATATTTCCATATATCTTCCGGTTGGGACTTATACAGTAGAAAATCTGGATAGTGGCAATGGCGACCTTTGGGTGAGTATAGTGGACGTAAATCAGGGAGCGGATATTACCACCGCATCTTCTAAGGTAACATTTACGATTGACGATGAAAAGAAGCTAAACCGTATTTCCTGCAATGCAGCAGAAGGACAAAGTTTTCATTTTGTTTTAGAGTCCAGCTTTTTGGAAGATAAGAAAAGTATAGAGGTGATTGGTACAGGAACTTCTTTAGAGGAAACAGAGATTTGTCAGAGTGCAGGAGTTATAAGCTTGTTGAATGGAAATGTAAGTAGTATTACAGTGGATGGACAGGAAAAGGAAATTTGTGAGATTTTGTCTGAAAGTAGTACAGGTGGAACGGTTTTGATACAGGGAGCACAAGGACCTTCATCAAGTCAGAAGGTTTTAGTAGGAGAAAAAGTAACTTATATTATGCAACCGGAAGATGGCTATATTCTTGCGGATGTATTAGTGGATGGTCAAAGTCAGGGGGCAGTTTCCAATTATACATTTGAAAATGTCACAACAACGCACAAGATTATAGGGATATTTACAAAGTTTGATGAAGCTGCTGTTAAAGTTGAAAAAGTGGGGGCTAAATGGCATACCGGGGAAGCCGTGACGCCAGATGTGACTATTTGCGTGGGAGACAAGGTATTAAAAAAGAATGTGGATTATTCTCTTCATTATATGAATAATGTTAATCCGGGAACAGCAACGATTTTCATTTTTGGAGAGGGTAATTATAAGTCATTGCGTGAAACGGTAGTATTTCAAATTATACCTGTAAAGAAAAAAATATATACAGTAAATTCTGTGAAATATCAGATAAAAACTGTTTCCACAAAAAGCAAAGAGGGAACGGCAACTATTGTTGGTTATGAAAAATCTAAAAAAACGATTTCTATTAAAAATACAGTAAAAATCGGAAATTGTGTGTTTACAGTTACAGAAATAAAAAAGAATGCATTTAAAAACTGCAGTCAATTGAAAGGTTCAATCAGCATAGGAAATTCAGTAAAGGCAATTGGAGATAATGCCTTTCTTGGATGTAAGACACTGAAAAAAGTTAAGCTTGGAAAGAGCATAAAAAGTATTGGAAAAAATGCCTTTTATAAATGTACAAATTTAAGTGATGTGACTTTTACCAGTGATAAAATAACCAAAATTGGAAGAAATGCATTTAAGAAGAATAAGAAGAGTAGGGGATTTCATTACCCGAAAGGAAAAGAAGTACATTTTAAAAAGCTGTTAAAAAATCAATAAGGAAGGTTGGTCCTATAAAGCAAAAAACGTTAGATGAAGTCACTAAAAGTTTCATCTAACGCTTTTTCTTTATACAATACTTATGTCTATTTTGAATCACTACATAATACTGACTTAAATCCTAGGCATATATGTTCTTTCCAAACACTGGTTATGGTTTATTTTCCACAACAATGTTTGTATTTCTTTCCACTTCCACAAGGACAGGAATCGTTTCTTCCAATTTTTTCGCTGCTTCTGCGGTAAGAACCTTTTCCTGCATATACCGTTTGTGGTTTCTCTTCTTTGGACATTAAATTTGTGTAGCTTTTAGTAAGCACTTCAAGCAATTGTTCTTTGGTGGTTCCTTCGGTAACATGCTTCATCAAATCTTCTAAGAGCGACTCTGCCTTTTTATTGGCATCTGATTTAACCTCTTTTACTACATCTGCAATTAACCTATAACTGTATGGATATTTCTTTGCAATATAAAGAAATTCTTCTTCATGTTGGCTATAATACTGTGTCAAATACCAATCGTTCATTAATACATCTAAGTGTAGATGATTTTTCATACTTTCCAATGTTACATTCTGAACCGAGTATGTCTTGTCGTATCCTAATTTCAATATGGTTTTTGCAAGCAAACTGATTTTACTGTCTCCATAGTAATCATAAGATTCTAATGATGCATACGCAGATGCCAGAGTTTCTTTGTATACCTCTTCTGTTAAATATCCCTGTTTCTCTATATGCTCCACAAATTCTCGAAACAATGGACGATACCACACATTCTCCATTAATTCGCAAAGACGGATTAAAGTCTCTACGATATATTCCTGCATTAATGCATTCATCTCAATGCTATCTAAAAAGGTATAATATTGTGATAAATGCTGCTGATATTTCTTATTCTCTGTCTCCACATCCGTACGAAGAACCTTTGGAAATACTCGAGCAAGTATAATCTTTATCTGTTCATTTCCATGCCCTTCTTTGGTTGCCAATAAATCCTGACAAATTTCAGCGGTTTTCTCGTAATCTTCAGCCTGCTCAAAATCCAATGCCTCATTCACCTGATTATGGAATTTAACTGGTAGCTGACTTAGAATTTCTTCTCGTTTTTTCGCCTCAAAACGTTTATTTATTTCTTGAATATTCTGTTCCATGTAATCCATCTCCTACTAACTTATTTGTAATCTTGCTATTATCTGGCAAGTTGACTTGTTTTTTTACTTTATAAGAAAATTCGCCTTATAAAGCAAAAAACGATCCGTGGGGATGTGCACACACATATCCACTGTGTTCTAGTATAGCATATTTTGGCGAATTGTTCAGTTAGAAATATGTATTTCTTTGTGTAGTGTTTTATGAAGATTCCTTTCATTTTTGATATATAAGGGTAATATGAAAAGTATTTGTATATAATTACCAATATTGTAAAAGGGGTATACACAATAATTATAAAATGTGATATAATTTTCACAGACAAGAGGAGCGAGAAAGTACAAAAATGAGGAAATATACACAATGGGTGGTGCGTATAAAGGGGGGGGTATAGAGAAAAGTGCTAAGAAGAGCATGACAGAGGCTATGGCAGTGTTTCATCATGAATGGTGTTGAGGGTTGTTACTGGGCATAGGGAACCTGTGAATCAATGTGTTTTAATTAAGAACAAGCCATTGGGAGAACTTCAAGGCTTAACGAAAGGATATTGACCTGTGAACGGCAACGAAGGTTTCACCGCACAATGCATAGGTAGAAAGTCATGTAGAACAGCTTGTGTATATTTTGGTATAATTAGTATGTTGCATGCGAGCGAATCTTGCTACAGAACATAAAGTATTAATAGGGGTGGGGGATATTATGAAATCTATTAAAATGAAAATTACACTTGGTATTGTTCTTTGCTCCCTTATTTCGGCATCTATTATCAGTTTGCTTAGTATTTCCAATTCCAGAGGTTTTTCAAATGAGTGTGCGGAAAAGGAACTGGTACTTACCTGCTCAGATACGGGAGGGGAAATTAATGCTTTAATTTCCAGAATAGAACAATCTGTGGGAACTTTAAGTGACATTGCCATGGAGCGTTTGGACTTTAGTAAATTTCAGAATAATAGCGCTTATGTGGAAGAGTATACAAATGGACTTTTAAATGACTTTGTCACTTTTGCCGAGCATACAGAGGGTGCAATTACAGCCTATATTCGATATAATCCGGATTTTACGGAACCGACTTCGGGTATCTTTTTGACACGTAATGATACAGAGTCCAATTTTGAAAGTGTAGTTCCTACGGATTTTAGTATGTATGAACCTGATGACCTTGCACATGTGGGATGGTATTACATACCGGTTGCCAATAAGGCACCTATTTGGATGGATCCTTACTTAAATGAAAATATCAATGTGTATATGATATCGTATGTTATTCCTCTATATGTGGATGGAGTTTCTGTAGGTATTATGGGTATGGATATTGATTTTAGACAATTAACAGCATTGGCTGACAATGCAGTTGCCTTTGATACAGGATATTCCTTTATTGTTAGTTCCACAGGCAATGTAATTTATCATAAGGAAATTCCTACAGGAACCGATCTTGCGGAACATAATAGTGGAGAGCTTTTGGCAGTGAAAGACTTTGTATTGGATAGTTCCAATATAGGACAGACCATGCAGTATACCTTAAATGGAGAAGATAAATATTTGTCCTACATAGAGCTGGGGAATGGTATGAAGTTGGTTTTAACGGTTCCTCTTGAGGAAATTAAGGCAAATGCCAATAAGTTATCCATTGAAATTTTGAGTTTCTTGCTGTTTGGAATCTTAATTGCGGTTATTCTTGGATTTTTCATTAGTGGTACCATTGCAAAACCGATTAAGAAAATAACTGGAATTATCAAGCAGACCGCCCAGTTAGATTTCCATAAGGAAACTGATATTGATAAGCTGATGAAGACAAAAGATGAAACAGGTATTATGGCAACTGCAGTAAATGAAATGCGTACCATACTTCGTGAACTTGTAAACAATATGGAGAATGTAAAAGACAGTTTGGTAGATAATATGAATTTACTAGATGGTGTCATGAAAGAAAACAATGCCATTTCAGAAGATAATTCTGCCACCACACAGGAGCTTGCAGCTGGTATGCAGGAAACTACTACAAGTGCTACCATCATAGTGGAAAATATTGGTGCGATTCAGAATAATGCTATGGGAATTCAGGAACTTTCTGAAAGAGAACAGCAAGAATCCAGAGATATTATGGGCAGAGCGAGAAAACTGCGTGATGATACAAAAGCTTCCAACGATAAGGCAATGTCTATATATGCTGAAATGAAGAAACGTACAGAAGAGGCAGTAGAAAAATCAAAAGTAGTTGCTAAGATTAATGAACTTACAGAAGATATACGTAGTATATCTTCCCAGACCAATCTTCTTGCACTAAATGCCAATATTGAAGCAGCCAGAGCAGGTGATGCCGGAAGAGGCTTTGCTGTAGTTGCTACGGAGATTGGAGCATTGGCAAGTCAGAGCTTCGAAACTGTAGATAGTATTAATGCAATTGTAGGAGAAGTAAATGAAGCTGTACAGAACATGACGGACTGTCTAACGGTTATTATGAAGTTTCTTGAGGAAACGGTTGTTGTGGACTATGCTTCCTTTGGTCAGGTGGGCGAACGTTATGAAAAGGATGCAGAATCCTTCGCAGAGTCTATGCAACAGATTTTCACGGAAATATCAGATTTAAGTAGTAAAATAACAGAGATTACCGATACCGTGGATAACGTTAACAGGACGATTGTTGAATCAGCACAAGGTGTAACGCAGATTGCTGAAAAGTCATCAGAGGCTGTTAATAAGACTTCAGAAGGGTATGAACATTTGAGAAAGAGTACAGAATACTTAAATGTACTTAAGAATCTGATTGAAAAGTTTACGGTATAGACAGAGGAGAAGGTATTTAAAACATAATGTTATGTGGGGATAAATACAAAGGACAGGAACTAGGTTAGTTTTTGTGTAGAATGAGCATCACAGAGTGATTCTGTGGTGCTTTTTTTTGCTTTATAGGATTAGGGTGTCAAAAGCACATAACCTAAATTGCACTTGTCAAATTGCACAACAATAAGATAACAATTTGCAGAT
>JAFQAU010000278.1 GCA_017399885.1 Lachnospiraceae bacterium | reverse complement strand
CTAAAGCTTACTGGCTTCTTGCTTCAACGTCCTCGCAACCTACTAACTCCACAAGCGTGACTTCGGATAGTTCCTACCCTAGTTGACGCATTCATCCACTCAGCTAAAGCTAACTGGATTTCTGCTAAATTTCTTTTAAATAAATAGATAGATTTATACTATATCTATTAAAATATATATCGACATTTTACGACGAGTATAATAGGTATTTTTAAAATTACTAAGAATTTTGAAAATTATATTTTACGAATTTTATTCCTGTTGTATTTATCGGTTTGAGGAGTAAATATGCAGAGCTACTTAAACTGTTATTCATGGGCTTGTAACATATAAAGGTTAGTCTTGAAGAGAAAGTTTTTTGATGTTATACTGAGTTTATCTAATGATTAATTGTAACAATTCAGTTCTGGGAAGATTTGTTACGTTGTGAGTCCGTGTAAAACCGGGCAGAACAGCCCAATGAATTTACAACTGGAAAAATATACTATATTGATGCAGGGGCAAGCAACAGAGTGATTGCCCCTGCCTAAACGGTTACAATTAATTTCAAATAAATAACAATAGATTGGAGCAACATGAATGGATGCTAAGAAAATAGAAGAAGCGGTAAAGTTGTTTTTAGAAGGAATTGGGGAAGATATAAATAGAGAAGGGCTGTTGGATACTCCTAAAAGAATTTCATCTATGTGTCAAGAGTTATTTTCAGGATTGCAAGAGACGCCTCAGCAACATTTAACAAAGATATTTCATGCAACCAATAATGAAATGGTGATAGAAAAAGATATTACATTTTATTCTGTGTGTGAACATCATTTATTGCCTTTTTATGGGAAAGTCCATGTGGCATATATCCCAGATGGAAAGGTTGTTGGATTAAGTAAAATTGCTCGTACGGTGGAAGTTTTTGCAAAAAGACCACAGATTCAAGAACAAATGACAGGGCAAATAGCAGATGCGTTTATGGAATATTTAAAACCCCAAGGAGTAATTGTCATGATAGAAGCAGAGCATATGTGTATGACAATGCGTGGAATAAAAAAACCTGGTAGTAAAACTGTCACTTACGTAACTCGTGGTGTGTTTGCAAAACAGAATGAATTGGTAACGAATTTCTTTGCATTATGTAAGTAAAAGAACGATTTATAGAAAACCATGCAGTTTGTTGCATGTTTGCATCTATGATACGAAATACCCATACAGAATATACTTATGTTGATTCCTAAATATACAAGGTATGGGTGTTTTGTAACAGCTTAATGCTTAGGTAATGTTGTTGCCGTAGATAGGGGAAACACTATGGAACGATATCATGGAATTTTACAAGATAAAAGATATAAAAAAATGCTGCAAAGATTGGAGGAGTATGAAGCAAATAGGGAATTCTGCTGCCACACTTTGGAGCATTTTTGTGATGTAGCAAGACTTATGTACATTATGTCATTGGAAGATGGCAATTGCATTCCAAAAGATTTAATATATACAACTGCACTTTTACATGATTTAGGACGGCTAAAAGAGTATGAAGAGAATATTCCACATCATATAGCAGGACAACAAATTGCCAGAGAATTTTTAATGGAATATGGATATAATAATCAGGAAATAAAAGATGTTCTTATGGCAATTGGAGAGCATAGAAGTGTCCAAAATAAAACACATAAACTTTCCTATTATTTATATTCTGCGGACAAGCTTTCCAGAAATTGCTTTCATTGTTCTGCATGGGATAGGTGTAAATGGAGCATAGAAAAGAAAAATAGCACTTTAATAAAGTAATTAGGAGATACTATATATGTACATTGGAAATAAAAGCTTTGATTTTAAGAATGGAAGATCCTATGTAATGGGGATACTAAATGTCACACCAGATTCCTTTTCGGATGGAAATTGTTTTAATACTATTGAAAAATCAATAGATCATGCAGCAAAAATGGTAAAAGATGGTGTGGATATTATAGACGTGGGTGGCGAATCTACTCGCCCTGGGTATACACAAATTTCTGTTGAAGAGGAAATCGAAAGAGTGGTACCAGTTATAGAAGAATTAAAGAAAAGGTTTGATGTTCCCATATCTATAGATACGTATAAAGGAAAAGTAGCAAATGAGGCATTTTCTGCAGGAGCAGATTTATTAAATGATATTTGGGGATTGAAATATGACAAGGACATAGCAGCGATTGTAGCAAAATATAAAAAACCGGTTTGTATTATGCATAATAGAAAAGAAATTCCAAAACTAGAAGTTGGGAATACAAGCTCCTTAGAAGCCTATTTAACTTTGGTAGAGGAAGAATTGACAGAATCCATAGACCTTGCGATACAAGCTGGAATAGAAAGAGATCAAATTATATTAGATCCAGGGATTGGTTTTTCAAAAACGCTGGAGATGAATTTAGATGGAGTTGCCTATGTGAGTCGATTACAAAAATTTAACATGCCTATTTTACTTGGAATTTCAAGAAAATCTCTAATTGGAAAGACCTTGGATTTAGATGTGAACGAAAGGGAAGAGGCAACTATTAGTCTAAACGTGATCGGAAGAATGTATGGTTGTCATATATTCCGCGTTCATAATGTACTTGGTAATGTGAGAGCATTACGGATGGCAGATGCTATTTTATCCCGTCAATCTATATGATAGAGATTACAAACTTAGTGTATAGATTAGGTGCTAAGTTTTGCTTATGTGATCCATAACAAAGAATTACTATTGGATAAAAATTAGAAAGAGGAAGAGTTGTATGTTAGATAAGATTTGTATAAAAGATTTGGAATGTTTTGGATACCATGGGGTGTTAAAGGAAGAGCAAACATTAGGACAGAAGTTTTTGGTTAGTCTCACCTTGTTCTTGGATACCAGGTTAGCAGGAGAGAAGGATGACTTGGAAGCAACGATAAATTATGGGGAAGTCTGTATAAATGTGCAGGACTTTATGAAAAACAATAAATTTTTGCTAATTGAAAGGGTAGCAGATGAACTTGCAAAAATGCTATTACTAAAATATCATATTCTAAAAAAGGTAACTGTAATAATTAAGAAGCCTTGGGCACCAATTCATTTTTCTTTAGATACTGTATCCATAGAAATTACAAGGGGATGGCATCAGGTTTTTCTGGGATTAGGAGCAAATCTTGGAGACAAAAAAGAAAATATCAAAAAAGCAATTGAAAGCTTTTCTGAGCATCCCCTTTGTTGTGTGGAAAAAGTTTCATCCTTCATAGAGACAAAACCATATGGGGTAAAGGAACAGGATACTTTTATAAATGGAGTTATTCTATTAAAAACCATGTTATCGCCAAATCAATTACTTGGTTTAATTGGACAGGTGGAGAATAATTTAAATAGAATAAGGATAACCCATTGGGGACCTAGAACTATCGATGTGGATATTCTGTTGTATGATGATTTGATTATAGCAGAAGAAAACTTACAGATACCGCATATTGAAATGTATAAAAGAGATTTTGTTTTACAACCACTAGTTGAAATAGCACCCTACGCATTTCACCCGATTAAAAAGAAAAATGTGAAGGAACTGTGGGAAGAGCTACAAAATAGAACAGATTATGAGGAAACCATTGGGAAGTAATAATATATAAATTAGAATATTTAAAAAAGATGATTATAAAATATAACGATGATAGGGATACCATATAGGAAATATTTCTGGTTAGGAGAGGGATGTAAAATGGGAAATTATGAAATAATAAAAGAGTTTTTAGGAGAAGTGATAACAGAAGAAGATTTAAAAAGTACAGATTTTTATATACATCCCAAAATAGCATTAATGATTCCAAATTTAGAGGTATGCAAATATATAAAAAATCCTATGCATACCCATCCTTCCTATCAGTTTGTAATTGCTTTTTCAAAGGAAATTGAAAGTAAATTTGGAACCATTGTAGTCAAAGAGAATCAATATTGGGGAACGTTGATTTCGCCAGATATTCCACATAATGATTTTTTATTACCACATCACTATAGTATTTATGTTGAGAAAAATTATTTTGAAGAACAATATAAAATGTATGCAAAAGAATTACCAGAATTTGAATGGAAAGAATTTGCTATCTGTCATGATATTTTGCATGCACTGAATATGTTTGTTTTTGAATACAGCAAAAATATGCAAAATGCAGAGATTACATTAGATGCACAAGCAACCATTTTGGTTCATTGGTTGATACGAAGTGTGTTAGGAGAAACATATGATATGCGTTCTGTATCAAATAATTATGCGGTTGCAAGGGCAGAGCAGTACATAGAAATTCATTATCAGGAGAAAATAACAGTAAAGTTTTTGGCAGAGCTTGGAAATCTATCAATTTCTAGCTTTAATCGTATTTTTAAGAAAGAAACAAAAATGACACCAATGGACTATTTGATGCAGATAAGGTTAGAACAGTCTAAGAAAATTTTGAAAAGAAAAGAAATTCCTATAACAGAGGTAGCAATACGATGTGGATTTAATAGTAGTGCTCATTTTTCCACAAGTTTTCGAAAGTGTTATAAAATTACACCTAAAGAATATCGAGCGCAGTATCACTAGCATAAAAATGAACGAATTATAAAAAATATTGGAAAAATTTTGAAAGACAGTTTTCTATCTTTTTTTTATAATGTAATTATTCAAAATTTATCCTATGTAGGTAAATATGAGAATAAATACTTCCGAATAGAAAAGGAGAGGAAAATATTATGTTGAAAGAAGAATTATATCAAATTATGAACGAAAATCCAGTGTTTCATTTGGCAACAATGGATGGAGAACAACCAAGAGTTCGCGGTATGCTTTTATTTCGAGCAGATGATCAAGGGATTATTTTTCACACCGCATCTACAAAGGATGTATATCAACAAATTATGAAAAATCCTAAAGTTGAACTTTGTTTTCAAGGACAGGGTATTCAAGTACGGGTTACAGGGGTTTTAGAACAAGTTGATGATGAAAATTTAAGAACAGAAATATTTGAACATCCTACAAGAAAGTTTTTACAAGCATGGAAAGAACAAGGGATTGATGGATTACTACATATTTTTCGGTTAAAAAATGGAAAAGCAGTTACTTGGACTATGGAAACAAACTTTGATGAAAAGAAGCTTATACAATTATAAATGCGTATCAACCCTTTCATAATAAGTAAGTAATAATCTTATTCTATAAGGAACAGGTGTAAAGTCTATTGTATCATTTAGACTTTACACCTGTTCTCTTTTATAGAAAAGTTCTTGGCATTTTTTACTTTATAGGAAACTTGGTCCTATAAAGCAAAAGACGCGACCCGAGGATTCGCACGAATTTGTTTGGAACATGTACTGCGTACCAAATTCGACGCGACAAAGCGTGCAAGCACATTGGGAAAGTGTAATGTCGCGGAGCATGCTTGCACGCTTTGTTCTAGAACTTATCTTTATTTATTCTTTTTGGCTTCTTCCATTTTCATTGCACGAACTTTCAAAGAAAGACCAAATAAATTAATAAATCCTTCTGCGTCGTGATGGTCATATAGATCGCCAGTTGTAAATGAAGCAAGATTTTCATTGTAAAGAGAATATGGAGAGGTAGTACCTGCTTTGATGATATTTCCTTTATAAAGTTTGAACTTTACTTCACCTGTTACATATTCTTGTGTTACAGATACAAAAGCTTGAATTGCTTCTCGAATTGGTGTAAACCATTTTCCTTCATAAACGATTTGTGCGAATTTATTACCTAAATCTTTCTTTAATGCGTATGTATCTCTATCAAGAATTAATTCTTCAAGCTGTTGATGTGCTTCCATTAGGATAGTTCCACCTGGTGTCTCATATACTCCACGTGATTTCATACCTACAACACGATTTTCTACTATGTCAATAATTCCAATACCATGTTTTCCGCCTAATTCATTTAATTCTGTAATAATTTCAGAAACCTTCATTTTCTTTCCATTTAATTCTACAGGAACACCCTTTTCGAATTTCATAGAAACATATTCTCCTTCTTCAGGAGCTTTTTCAGGAGAATTTCCTAATACTAATAAATGATCATAATTTGGTTCATTAGCAGGATCTTCTAGCTCTAAACCTTCGTGGCTAATATGCCATAAGTTTCTATCACGGCTATAGCTTGAATCAGCAGAGAATGGTAAATCGATACCATGTTGTTTACAATATTCAATTTCTGCTTCTCGAGAGTCCATATTCCAAGTATCAAGTCTCCAAGGTGCAATGATTTTAATATCTGGAGCTAGTGCTTTAATGCCAAGCTCAAAACGAATTTGGTCATTTCCTTTACCGGTAGCACCATGACAGATTGCTACAGCATTTTCTTTTCTTGCTACTTCTACAAGTCTTTTTGCGATTACAGGTCTTGCCATAGAAGTACCAAGTAAATATTTATTCTCATATACAGCAGTAGCTTGTACACATGGAACTACGTATTCATCGCAAAACTCATCAATAACATCTTCAATGTACAATTTGGAAGCACCAGATAACTTGGCTCTTTCTTCTAAATCATCTAATTCTTCTCCCTGACCACAGTTAATACAACAGCAAATAACATCATAGTCATAGTTCTCCTTTAACCATGGAATAATTGCAGTAGTGTCTAAGCCTCCTGAATAAGCTAAAATAACTTTTTCTTTCATAAAAATACCTCCATTAAATGAATGTTTTTTTCAATTACCAAATGAAAAACTGATAAAGTCCTTCATTTATAATGTTTCAATAAAGAGCAATATAGTTTCAAACTTTAGTATTATGCTTTGTAAACAACACAATGTATACTAAGTGATCACAGTATGAAATTTACTTATCTTTTATGCATTAAAGATGAATAATTATACATAAAATATAAACCAAACAAAGTAATAGAACCAATGCCCCAATTACATATAAATATATAACAAATATAGTTATTATTCAAGAGTTTTCTCTAAGTATTCATAAAAGAAATAGTTATGGAGGATTGTATTGATGACCCTTAAATTACGTTTTGAGCAGAAGTGTAGAATGCCAACGAAAATCCATTTAATATGTATATTTTAAAATAATGACTTGCATTAATGAAAAAAGCAGAAGAAATATACCACCATTATTTCATGACTTAGCAATCACGTTTTAGGTTAGTTAGTAGATAATAAAATTTCAAACATAATTTTTTATTTGAATATGCATAAATTATAACAGAATTATTTTGTTGCATAAAAATAAAAAATAATGTATAATTATAAAATCAAAAAAACATGTTTTGGCTTTTCAGTTATATTTATTTTTAGTATAATATATCACATGTGAGATGACTCCTGCTTGAAATTTGATAACAGTTTGTCCATGCATGCACATATGTGTGCTTTTTATCAATGAACATGGATGAACCGTTAGAAAACTTGAAAGTAGTATGTGGTAAGAAGCATGGCTTTTTTGCTTTAGAGATATTGGAAATTTTTAAAATACAGAAGGGGGTTGTGTTCATGGAGATAAGAATAATGTCTATTGATGACTATCCTGCAGTTTATTCATTATGGAGAGGAATCGAAGGATTTGGATTAAGAACCATAGACGATTCCTATGAAGGGATTGCACGTTTTCTTAAGCGCAATCCTAAAACGAGTATCGTAGCAGTTGAGGATGAACATGTGATTGGAACTATATTATGTGGACATGATGGGAGAACCGGATTTTTCTATCATGTTTGTGTAGAAAAATCACATCGACATAGAGGTATAGCAAAGGAAATGACACAGTATGCTATGGATGCCTTACGTGAAGAAGGTATAAACAAGGTAAGTCTGGTTGCCTTTTGCTCCAATGAAAATGGGAATGCTTGTTGGCATGAGCTTGGATGGAAAGAACGGGAAGACTTAAATTGTTACGATTACATATTAAATCCTAATAATACTGTAAACTTTAATAAATAATTGTAAAAATAACGGTTTTATACAATGAACGGAGGTTGTAACTATGAAAAAGATAAATGGTGGAGTAACAGCTGCAATGGGGTTCGAAGCAACAGCAACCGCTGCTGAGATTAAATATAAAGGAAGAAACGACATGGCATTAGTTTATAGTACAGTGCCAGCAAAGGTAGCAGGTGTTTTTACAAAAAATGTTGTGAAGGCGGCTCCCGTAAAATGGGATATAGATATTGTGAAGAATGAAGAGTTTGCACAGGCTGTTGTATTAAACAGCGGAATAGCAAATGCATGTACCAGTAAGATTGGGGAAGAAATAAACCAAGAAATGGCAAAAGCAGTTTCAGAAAATTTACAGATTCCTTTACGCAGTGTATTAACTGCTTCCACAGGAGTAATAGGTATGCAGATTCCTGTGGAACGTGCAAAAAAAGGAATTGCAGCAATGGCAAAAAATTTAGATTCCAGTGTAGAAGCCGGACACAATGCAGCTTGTGCTATAATGACCACAGATACTGTTTCTAAGGAATGTGCGGTGCAATTTACAATTGATGATAAGGTAGTTACTATTGGTGGTATGTCAAAGGGTTCCGGAATGATTCATCCGGATATGGCAACCATGTTATGTGTAATCACAACAGACATAGCAATTAGTAAGGATTTATTGCAAGAAGCTGTAAAAAATGATGTACAGGATTCGTTTAATATGATTTCTGTAGATAGAGATACGTCTACGAATGATAGTATGATTGTTTTAGCCAATGGAAAAGCTGAAAATAAAGAAATTACTACAAAGGATGCTAATTATGATAGCTTTTGTAAAGCACTTGCAATCGTTACACATACGTTAGCTAAAATGATGGCAAGCGATGGGGAAGGTGCTACAAAATTATTTGAAGCCAAGGTTATTCATGCAAAGACAAAAAATGATGCCATTGTACTTAGCAAATCTGTTATCACTTCTAATTTAGTGAAGACAGCAGTATACGGAAGCGATGCAAATTGGGGAAGGATTATTTGTGCACTTGGATATGCTGGTGTTGAGTTCGACCCGGATATTGTGGATTTGTACATAGAAAGCAATGGGACTCGTATTAAGTTATTTGAAAATGGTATAGCTACAGATTATAGTGAAGAAGAGGCTACAAAGGTATTATCTGCCGAAGAAGTCACAGCAATTGCAGATATGAAACTTGGAACGGAATCAGCTACAGCATGGGGATGTGATTTAACCTATGATTACGTAAAGATTAACGGAGATTATCGTTCGTAAATGCAGGCTTATGTGTTATCTTAATTATTATCTATCCTCGTGGGATATATAGGAAATTTGAATAAGAAAGGAAAAGAGAAATGCAAACAACAGATATGGAACAAATATTAATCAAGGCACAAACTCTAATCGAGGCGTTGCCATATATTCGTGATTTTAATAATAAAAAGGTAGTAGTAAAATATGGTGGAAGTGCTATGATTGATAAAACCTTGGAAGAAAGCGTTATAAAGGATGTGGCGCTGTTAAAACTAGTTGGAATGAAGCCAATCATTGTTCACGGTGGTGGAAAAGAAATTAGCAAATGGATCAATTTGGTTGGAAAGGAAACGAAATTTATAGAAGGACTTAGAGTAACCGATGCAGAAACTATGGAAATCGCAGAAATGGTTCTTAACCGTGTAAATAAAGGTTTGGTTCAGCGTATTGAAAAATTAGGAGTAAAAGCAGTAGGAATAAGTGGAAAAGACGGTGGTACTCTAAAGGTGGATAAGAAAAAAGTAAACGGACAAGATATTGGTTTCGTTGGTGATGTAAAAGAGGTAAACGGAGAACTAATTGACACCTTGCTTGATAATGATTTTATTCCAGTTATTGCACCTATTGGGCTAGGAGATGACTATGAGAGTTATAACATAAACGCAGATGACGCAGCCTGTGCGGTAGCCAGATCTATAAAAGCAGAAAAACTTGCATTTTTAACAGATGTGGAAGGAGTATGTAAGGATCCATCTGATAAAAGCACATTGATTTCTGTTTTAACTTTGGATAAAGCAGAGGAAATGATAACTAGTGGAGAAATTAATGGTGGAATGTTGCCTAAAATAAAAAATTGTATTGATGCTGTAAATAATGGTGTAAATCGTGTACATATCTTAGATGGACGTAAGGAACACTGCTTGTTGCTAGAGTTCTTTACACAGAAAGGTATTGGTACAGCGATTATAGATGATGAAAATAAACTATATGAACATGAAGTGCAGTGTTAGGAGGGATTCTATGACAACAAAAGATTATATTGATAAAGCAGAGGAATATCTAATTCATACATACAATCGTTATCAGATTGTGTTAGATAAAGGTGATGGTGTTTATTTATATGATGTTGATGGAAAGAAATATCTTGATTTTACGTCAGGAATTGCAGTTTATGCCTTGGGTTATAATAACAAGGAATATAATGAAACACTAAAAAATCAAATTGACAAGTTATTACATACCTCCAACTATTTCTATTCTACATCTCTAGGAGATGCAGCAGAAAAACTTGTAAAGGCTTCCGGTATGGACAAAGTATTTTTTACTAATAGTGGTACTGAGGCAATTGAAGGGGCTAT
>JAFQAU010000277.1 GCA_017399885.1 Lachnospiraceae bacterium | reverse complement strand
GGTTTCAGCTAGAGAATTATCTATTAAAGAAATCGGAGAAATCAGAAAAAATATTCCAGATGAATTAGAAATTGAAACATTTATTCATGGTGCCATGTGTATATCTTATTCCGGAAGATGCTTACTTAGTAATTATTTTACCGGAAGAGATGCAAATTTGGGTGCATGTACCCATCCATGTCGTTGGAAATATTATATTACGGAAGAGAGTAGACCAGGGGAATATCTACCTATAGAAGAGAATGAGAGAGGAACCTATATATTTAATTCAAAGGATTTGTGCATGATTGAACACATCCCAGATATTATTGATGCAGGCATTGATAGTTTAAAAATTGAAGGTAGAATGAAAACAGCTTTATATGTTGCAACAGTAGCACGAACATATAGACAGGCTATAGATGACTATTTTAAGGATCCTGCCTTATATGAAAAAAATATTCCTTACTATAAAGAGGAAATTTCCAAATGCACTTATCGACAATTTACAACCGGATTTTTCTATGGTCCAACTACTCACGAAACACAGATCTATGATAGCAATACGTATATTAGGGAATATACTTATCTTGGATTAATTGGCAAAAAGAATGATGCAGGAATGTATAAAATGGAACAAAGAAACAAATTCTGTGTTGGAGATGTTATTGAGGTAATGAAACCAAACGGAGAAAATATTAGAGCAACAGTAAAAGCAATTACTGATGTAGAGGGGACACCTATGAACAGTTGTCCTCATCCAAAACAAGAGATATATGTTGATTTGGGCACCGAATTGGATTATCTTGATTTATTAAGAAAAAAAGAAGATTAAAAGCTATATGTAACTTTGTAACCTATAAGCAAAATCCTTCGTACAAAATCTACATTTTTACATGGCTAAGCTGTTACCAAAATCCATTTATTACAAAATAAATATTATTGCAAAATATAATAAAATAAACGATAATAAATTTGAAGGGGAAAAATTACAAGAGAAAGGAAAGATGCAAACAAATCTTTCCCCTGTGATTGTTTGCGTCTATCATACATGTTGTATGAAATGACTAGGTATTTTATATGAGAGGAATTGAAACCCCAGTTACGAAATATAGACATAAAGTTTTTACTGAGATAGCAAAAGTTGCATTTAATTCAGATAATATTAACAATGACATCGAAGCAATCCCATATAAATTAATATCAGGTGATGAGGCCATGCATCGGGAAAGCATCTATCGGGAACGTGCAGTTATTTCAGAACGTGTGAGATTAGCAATGGGAATGTCTTTGCGCCCTGAAGATAAACCGGTTCATATTACTGCAGGTTTAGAAGAAAGCAACATTGATAGTAAATATTACGAACCACCATTGATGCAAGTGATACCTTCTGCATGTGATGCATGTGAAGATAACAAATATCAAGTAAGTGATATGTGCAGAGGTTGTGTTGCGCATCCTTGCCAAGAGGTTTGTCCAAGGGATGCTATTAGCATGGTTAATGGAAAATCTTATATAGATCAATCTAAATGTATAAAATGTGGAAAATGTAGAAATATTTGTCCATATGACGCTATAATAAAAAAGGAAAGACCTTGCTCTAAAGCATGTGGAATTAAAGCTATCGAATCCGATGAATTTGGACGTGCTAAAATTAATCCGGATAAATGCGTTTCTTGTGGCATGTGTATGGTAAGTTGTCCGTTTGGAGCTATCGCGGACAAATCACAGATTTTTCAATTAATACGTGCAATGAAGAATAATTCAACCATTATGGCAATTGTAGCACCTGCTATTGTTGGACAATTCGGAAAAAATGCAAGCATAAAGAATATTAAGGCAGCTTTAGAAGACATTGGTTTTTCACAGGTATTTGAAGTGGCGCTAGGCGCAGATATGGGTGCAGTAAAAGAAGCACATCATTATGTAGAGAAAGTAGCAACAGGAGAATTACCATTTTTACTAACATCTTGTTGTCCTTCATGGTCAATGCTAGCAAAAAAATATTTTCCTGAATTAATAGATAGCATTTCTAATGCGTTAACACCTATGGTGGCTACTGCAAGGTCAGTAAAACAACAATATAAAGATGCAAAAGTAGTCTTTATTGGACCATGTGCCGCAAAAAAATTAGAAGCATCTAGACGAACTGTACGAAGCGATGTTGATTTTGTAATAACTTTTGAAGAACTATCAGCTATTTTTGACGCCAAAGGGATAGACTTTGATAATTACGAAAAAGAATCTTCCATTCATAATGCTACAGGTGCAGGTAGAGGATATGCTGTTGCCGGTGGCGTTGCGAAAGCAATAGAAGAGTGTATACATGAATATTATCCTGGTGTAGATGTTCATATTGAACAAGTAGAAGGTTTAGAAGAGTGTAAAAAAATGCTTCTACAGGCTAAAGCTGGAAGAAAAAATGGTTGTCTAATAGAAGGAATGGGATGTCCTGGTGGTTGTATTGCAGGAGCCGGAACCAATATTACAATAAATGATGCCAAAAAAGAAGTGGCAGGTTTTGTGAATCGTTCTAGTAAAAAACTACCACCAAAGCATTTGGAAGATATTGAACTACTTTAATTACAGCTCTACCATGGAATTATATAAATAAATGAAGAACTTGCTGGAATAGTTATGGGAGAAGTATTTATCATACGAAGATGCGCAAAAGCATGGAAACAAGTAATTTAATTAATAAATTATCTAGTGGTTCAATTGAAAATTAATGACATTTATTTTCTTGGGAGTACTTCTTAGTACTCCCTTATATTGTATAAGAGCATTCACCCACAATATTAGTTATGTAGAAAAGAGGAGATCAGATGTTTCTTGAAGGGGAACGTATTGTTTTAAGACCATGGAAAATCCAAGATGCCAAGGCTTTATTTTCTTATGCATCTAATCCTAAAATAGGGACTATGGCAGGTTGGTGTCCACATAAAAATATAGACGACAGTATTTTCTTTATTGAAAATATATTGTCGTCTTGGGGATTTTTTGCAATTATATTAAAAGACACAAATCAAATAATTGGTTCTATTAATGTTTTGATTGGAGATACTAGTAATTTTGAAATAGATGATGATAGCGGAGAATTAGGATTTTGGCTTGGTGAGGAATATTGGCGACAGGGGTATATGACAGAATCAATAGAAATAATATTAGACTATTGTTTTTATGACCTTAACCTACAAAACGTCTGGTGTGGTGCATTTTCAGATAATATTCCTTCTAGAAAGCTACAAGAACATTTAGGCTTTGAATATCGTTATACAATCCAGGAAGTCCGCACAATGTCTGGAGAAATAAAGACAGAAATTGTAAACTGTATAAGTAAACAATTATATGACGAATTATATGAATAATGTGCTAACTGTTCAAAGATTTGTATGCATAGCTTACAGCTATGTTGGTATTTATGTATTATTGTATTTATATATGTCCTTTGCGGTTTGAGTACCTACTGGAACGGATGCCCGAAGGACATATATGAACATAGGGATAAATAAAGGCAAAATAAGAGACAAGGAAACTAATGCAATAAAATATTGGGGTAGTGAGCCAAAAAGCGTTTAAAAGCCAAAATATTGCGAATAAAGCCATAGATAAATCTATTCGTGAAATATCAGTTTTGCGAATAGATTCGGCAATAAAAAAGCTTTTTTTGTTTCCTAGATAATGATATAATTATATGAAGGAGTCTTTACAATTTAGACATATGTTAGTGAGGGGATTTGCAATGAAAACAACATCGTATTTTGAACAACAAAAAAAAGAAAAAACAAAACAACTAAATGATATTATAAAGAAATTACCACCATTTGCAGTAGATTATTTTAACTATATTGACCAAGGTACATCTATAAATACTCAGGTTGCTTATGCATGGAATATTCTTTTATTCTTTGAATTTTTGAGTAAAAGTAATCCTACATACAAGGATTATTCCCTCAGAAATTTTAAAATCAGTGATTTAGAAAAACTTACTCCTTCAGATATTGAGGAATACAAACGATATTTAAAGGTATATGAACATGAAGGCAAGGAATTGACAAACTCTGAACGTGGAATTTCCAGAAAAATGTCAGCTCTACGAAGTTTTTATGGCTTCTTACATAAGCGAGAATATATTTCTCATAATCCAACAACATTTGTTGATATGCCCAAAATTCACCAAAAAGAAATCATCCGATTAGACCCGGATGAAGTAGCTATTCTTCTGGATTACGTAGAAAATGGTGACGAAGCTTTAACAAGTCAACAAAAAGCTTATCATCAGAAAAATAAAATACGTGATTTAGCTATTTTTACACTATTTCTTGGAACCGGAATCCGTGTATCAGAGTGTGTTGGACTTGATATAGGAGATGTAGATTTTAAAAATAATTGTATTAAAGTAACTAGAAAAGGTGGAAATGAGATGTTTGTGTACTTTGGTTTAGAAGTGCAAGAAGCATTGGAAGATTATATTATAAATGACCGTGCTAAAGTTACCCCACAAGAAGGTCATGAGAATGCACTCTTCTATTCTACTCAAAGAAAACGAATAACAGTGCGTGCTGTACAAAACTTAGTAAGTAAATATACGTCACATATTACAACAAAACATATAACACCTCATAAATTTAGAAGTACATATGGCACTACCTTGTATAAAGAAACAGGAGATATTTATCTTGTTGCAGATGTCTTAGGACATCAGGATGTAAATACAACTCGAAAACATTATGCTGCCCAAGATGATGAACACCGAAGAAAAGCAGCTACCGCTGTTACATTACGAGAGAAATAAATTAAGCTCCAAAATATAAAAAATAAGTAAAAAAAAATTTTGTGAATTTTCTGTGAAAATGGACTTTATTTCACGTGATAAGTAAAAATTTCATTTTAGAAATTCCAGCCAAAAATGTACTTTATTTTACTTGATAAGTAAAAAAGTCGTGATTATCCACAAAAAATCAAGCAATCCATTGAAAATAGTATATTTGCTTGATAAAGTTCAAAAAACAGAAATGTACTTTATTTTACAACCAAAAAGAGAGGCATTGGTTTGTTAATTAAACATGACAGACGAATGCCTCTCTTTTTCCTATATAAAATGTCTTCTTTTTCGTCTATACCCTTTACAATATGTACATGATTCCATATGTCTTTTTTGATAGTATAACCGCTTTTGGGGTGAACACAAATAAGTTTCACCACATTTTGGACAATTCCACCATAAAGGTTCGCTATATCTGTCCAAGATTTCATCCGGATCCGAAAGAAGATAATTATTTATCCAGTTCCATTCTTTCATCAAATCAGGATGTCTCTGTTTGAAAGAATTAAACCCCGGAAGCACTTTCCTATTACTACAATATGGACACGCATCATCTCCTACTTCCCTATCACATATGCGAGCTCTATATTCTCCTCTACATATAGGACAATTCCATAGTGCCTTATATCTTGATATTTTTCTAAATATTTCTTTTCAACAACTGTAAAAGCATATTTTCCTTTTTTTAGCATCTCACATTCTATCGTTGATATAGTTTTCATTGCATAAAGAAAACTAATTCCATATTCTTCCTTGAAACCTATTCCAAATCCACTTTCATCAGACTTCTCCAATTCTTTCGCTGTAATAGGAATATTGTTCTGATTAGCAAGTAACAATGGATTAAAATAAATAATTGGATGATACTTTATAATTTCCAATGGTTCGTCTTTATTTATGTCTACATTGATACCGTAAAATAATTTTCTTTCTCCAAATTTTTTACTCATACTAATCAATGATAATGCTCTAGATGTTGCACCATATATATACAACTCTACAAACAAATCCTTATTTACCTCAAAGGATTTTGTATCGTACGGGCGTTTTATCTTTTCCTGATACAAAATACAATTTTCTAACCATAAATTTGTAGCATCTATCACATTTAGAGCCATATTTCTATTCAATTCAAAAGTATCACCTATTTTTGAATCATTGGCTCTTAATTTGGTAAGCTCGTTTCTCGCTTCCTTTTGCTTAAAATAAAAATGCCATACTTCATCCAATATTTTGTAAAAATCTTTTACAACATTTTTTACATTATCTTCTTTTAATCGTGCTACAAACTTTTCCTGTAATTTCCCTACAATCTGAGATAAATATGTCACTGCTTTTGCTCTATCATCAATACTTAGTCTTTTCTCGCCAAAGTATTCTTTATACTTATCCAAAACAACAGTATTTGGTACATTCATTTCTAGCCAAAATGTTCTTGTCATAAATACGTAATCAAAGCCAGCTCGTCCGCCAAACACCTCTTCCACCTCCATTTAAATCTTTGCTAAAATCTGCATTTTCTTTCCATCTGGAGCAGTCTGAACTTTTTCATAGTTCACTTTTACACCATCATCAAGGTCAATACCAATACGAGCAAGTGCCAAATGAGCAATTTTTGCATCATAATCCTTTGCTTCCTTAATTTGCTTTTGGAGTTTTTCCTTTCGTTTTGTCGCAGTGGAAATTTCCTTATTATCGTGGCTATTATCTATTATCTCCTGCATACGCTCTATTTCTTTATCATATACTCTCTGCATACGATGTAAGTATTCAACTCGAATATTACCAATTGTATCTTCATTCCAACGGTGCATATAGCAAAGAGCCTTAAATCCATTTTGCTTACCACTATCAAAGAGATGTGGTGTTTACAAATTATGTAAAAGGATGTATAATTAATTTGAACGGATGTTTTAGTTTGCTATTTAATATTGGGGGTTTTATCTGTTCTGTGCAGTTACTATACCATTTGTAAAAAACATCGTTCGATAGAATGAGGGAAAGGAGAGTGTGCAAAGGCACGCGAGGAGAGGTATGGTTGAATATGTAGATGGGAAAATATGTTTGGAGAGTTTGGAAATTAAGGATATTATAGATATTGATATTCTTCAGGATTTCCTGGATAATTTTGCGTTAGGTATGAATTGCGCTGCAGTATCTGTTGACCGCGAAGGAAAAGAGGTTACCCGACCTAGTTATTACAGAGATTTTTGTCAAAATTATATACACATGTCACCACTAGGAGATGAACGATGTGCAGAATGTCATAACAGGATGGGAGAGGAAGCGGTCAAAAGTGGAAAACCGTATATTGGAAATTGTCATGCAGGATTGATAGATTTTGCAGCTCCGATCATGGTTAACGGACATCACTTAGGAACAGTGCTTGGAGGACAGCTTCTTAACCGAAATCCGGATATAGCGCATATGAAAGTTCTGGCAGGTGATTTAGGCCTGGATAAGGAAGAACTGGCAAAGGCTGCTGAGAAGATTGATATTGTGCCGGACAAGAATATTAGAGCAGCTGCAGAAGTTTTATATGTTGTGGTAAATCAAATGGCGCAGAGTGGATATGGCACATTGGAAATTCAATATCTGTCAAATACCTTGGCAGACAATTTTATTCAGATTTCGCAGGCAGTGGAATCATTAACAAATTCGGCTTTGGATATTACCGAGCATCAGCATGATTTAGAAGCTGAAATTCAAGGTGTGAATCATTTGACGAATGAAATTGGAAAGATTATGGATTCAATCGCACAGGTTGCAAGAAAGATTAAGATGATCGGATTGAATGCTTCGATAGAGGCTGCAAGGCTGGGTGAAGCCGGACGCGGTTTTGCTGTGGTTGCGAATGAGATCCAGCACCTATCAGCGGATACTGCGAAAACCACTTCACAGGTAACGGCATTGAATCTGAATATTGAAGAAAAATTACAGACTACGATAGAAAATTCCCGAAAGACTCTGGGTGTTACAGAAGATCAGTCAGCAGCCATGGAGGAATTGTATGCTACTGTCCAGAATTCCGTAAAACTGGCTGATAGTATTAGAGAATTGTTTGTTAAGTGATGCTTTTAGCCGAGGATTAAAATATAAAATGAAAAGGTTCCTATAAGGGACCTTTTTATATTTCAAAAAGGAGAATAGAAATTGGTATAACGAACAAATAGTAGATGTAGTTGAGAATACTGGTAAGCGATTCAAAACAAGGCGTATAGTCAATCTAGCAAATTCATGCTACACTGGCCATACGCCTATTTTTTACACATGTTTTTTTCTGTTGTAAGATAGATGACAAATATCTGGAAGTTCTTTCGACCAAGGCAACAAGG
>JAFQAU010000276.1 GCA_017399885.1 Lachnospiraceae bacterium | reverse complement strand
TAGCTGATCTGTAGGAATAGAAAATATTTTCTGCAGGATTACAGCCCACAAAAGGGAAGTTAAAGAGTATTTACGGGAACGTCCCGTTGATGCATAAAAATGGTTATAGAATTCAAGAGGAATATAATCACTAAGATTAATGTGTTCCTCGAGTAAAGAAAGAAACTGAGGTTTGTCTTCTTCAAAAATATTTTTATAATCTTCAAAAATATCTGCCAATTTTAGTTGTTTATGTGGTATCATATAAATGTCTCCTTTCGGGGGTTGGTAGTTAGTTTCTCGACAATTCTATTATACCATAACCCGTGAGGAGATATTTTATTTTGTAACAAAAAATATGCCGTATTTATGCGGCTTGTGGCGTTTCGCAAACGCCTATGAGACACTAAAAATTGAAAGGAGAAAAATATCATGATTAAACTAGGAAAAACGCAAACTCTTCAAGTTGCAAGGCGTTCTGACTTTGGAGTATATTTATATGATCCTTCTGCTTCCAGAGAAGATCAAGTACTATTACCAAAAGGACAGGTTCCTTCCGATTTAGAGATTGGGGATTCTATCTCTGTTTTTATTTATAAAGATTCAGAAGATCGTTTTATTGCCACTACAGCAACTCCTGACATTGAGTTAGGACAGGTAAGACTTCTAACAGTTGCAGAGACCACACCTATCGGTGCTTTTCTTCAATGGGGACTCACAAAAGATTTACTTCTTCCTTTTAAAGAACAAACAAAATCTCTAACTGTAGGGGAGCAAATATTGGTTGCTTTATACGTAGATAAAAGCAATCGCTTGTGTGCCACAATGAAAATTTATGACTATTTGGAAACAAATTCATCCTATCAGAAAGACGATACGGTTACGGGAACTGTTTACGAGTTAAGCGATAATTTTGGTGTTTTTGTCGCTATTGACAATAAATATTCTGCTTTGATTCCCAAACAACAGGTATTTAAAAAATTTGTCCCTGGAGACATAATTACCGGACGTGTTACAAATGTACGGGAAGATGGAAAACTCACTTTAAGCTTACGTGAAAAAAGCTTCTTACAAATGGATGATGATGCAAGCCTTATCTACGACAAACTGTTAGCAAGCAAAAAGGGCATGCTTCCTTTTCATGATAAGACGGATGCAGAAATAATAAAAAGAGAATTTCAACTTAGTAAAAATGCATTTAAGCGAGCAATAGGAAGGCTTATGAAAGAAGGTAAAATTCGAATCGAGAAAGATGGTATATACCTATAACACCCTAATGCTATAAAGCATAAAGAAAAAGCAGAGTTTATTTACTCTGCTTTTTTTCTAGCATCTCTAATGTTGCAAATAATACATCTTTTTCTAACGGTTTTGGTAACAAAAAAGTAAGTCCCATCTTCTTTACTTCACTTAACAAATTTGCATCAAATAAAGAGCTTAACATAATAATATTCACATCTTTATCCTCTGCTAGTATAATTTCTGCAGTTTCTAAACCATCGATTCCCGGCATAATAATATCTAATATAATAACATCCGGCTTAAGCTGTCGGTATAATTCAATTCCTTCTTCACCAGACTTTGCGCTTCCAATAACCTCATAGTCACTGCCTTCAATCATACCATTAAGCTGATGATAAACAAATGGTGAATCATCTATCACCAAAATAGTTTTCTTCATAAAGGTCCTCCCTTCCTTTCCATTACACATGTTGGAATGCTACATCTATTTCATAATCTGTATTCATATCCCACATCTACACGCATATTTCCAATTGTCGACTTAAAACACAGTGTATATTGTTTTTGAAACTCTTCACATACACCTTTTGATAAAGCCCCTACTTCTGGAACAGACAGTCGAGAAGAGGACCCCATAAGATTATTTAACTTTGTCAATGCATGTCCCGATAATATATTAACAAATTCTCCTACAAACAAATCATCTTCATTGGAACATCCATTCTCTGTGCCTTTCATACACTCTATTATAGTATGCTCAAAATCACTGTCCATACAAAAGAATAAGCAAGCAGAAAAATTTCCTCTCGTTCGAATAAGAACATTTTTGCTAGTAAGAAAATCTATTTTTTTAGCGCTATACTCTATAGAACTACCAATTAGTCTTCCAAGCACAGAAATAAAACTCTCTATTAATATACGATGTACATCATTATCACACATATCTACACCGCCTTTCCGAATTCTTATCTGGAATTATCCAAAAATCGTATCTTTCCTTCTGCACTACCTTTTTTCTTTTTCTCTACCGGTGCGTGTTGCGTTCTGTACATGTTACCAAAAGAGTTCTCTAATTCTTTTTTACATCTTTGACAAAAACGACCTGTCTTTATCATAGCCCCACATTTTTCACAATCAATACCTATCTCAGAGCTATCAGAAAATGTTAATCGTTCTTCTCGAATCCAACGCTTTATCTGCTGTACAGATACCTCATTATCATCTGCAACCTGATTGATATTGGAACCTGGATGCTCATATACATACTCCTTTACTTCCGTAAACTTTTCTTCCAATTTTTTTCCACATGCGGGACAAATTGGATCTCCTTGCATATAATTAAATATCTTTCCACATTCTCTACAATTTCTAGCTTCCATATCTATTCCCTCCTATTATTTTCTAATAACCACTACCAATACACAGAACAAAGAAATACACTTCTTGTGTCCCGTGCTGTTTTAATACCTTGGCACATGCATTAATCGTACTGCCTGTAGTATAAATATCGTCAACTATTACAATCCTCTTTAACCCATCTACTTTTTTTTCCCATTTTTTTGAAATAGAAAACGCTTTATACAAGTTTCTTGCACGTTCTTTATTATTTAAATGCTTTTGTGCCTCTGTTTTTTTATTACGGATTAAATAATCCTCTATTACTGGAATCCCCATTCTTTTTCCTATCTCTTTTGCTAATATGGTAGCCTGATTATATCCTCGACTTATATGTCTTGTCCAATGAATCGGCACAGGAACCAATGCATCCGGCTGTAATCCCTGTATAACATCTGCATAATTTCTTACGAATTCCTCTCCATAGTAATGTCCATACTCTTTTCTATTATGATACTTAAAATAGGCCACGGAGCGTTTCATCTTATGCGAATAATTCCATAGAGCAATTCCACTTTCAAAATTAAAGTCTTTCTGGCTACAATCATAGCAATATTCTTCTTCCCAAGACGCAATCTCTTTGCTACAGCACATGCATCTTGGTCCATCTATAAATGGCAATTCCTTATAGCAGTCCTTACAAACACTTCCTTTATTTATAGGAATAATTTCTCCACATATAGGACAACGTTTCGGATACAATACACTAATACACTCTCGTACAATTTTATTCATACTTCTTTTTATGCTATTCCATCTTTCTTGCAAATTATCTATTGTCTATATACATATTCTTAAAACAATCTATTAGGATATACCCCTTTTTCTACTAATCCATTTAGAGCAGCTTTCACAGCTTCTTTATCTTCTTGATAAGTAACACCAAACCATTTATCCGGTGTATCTAATACCTTAACCTGAGCCTTTCCTTCTTTGATAAGCTCGTCTACAATGGCTGGTAATAAATATTCTGCTTTTAATTCATTCCCTGCAATTTCTGCAAAAAATCCAGCAAATCTTTTGTCTAGTTCTTCTAGAAATTCCTCCGTAAATCCCCACATATTCATGGAGACCGGCTGTTCTAATGAAATTTGAAGAACCTGTCCATCTCTAGTTGCTTTTGTCACCTCTCCATCTTTGCAAATATCAAAAGTTTCTTTTACATCCATTAGTACATGGTTACTATCTACTTCACACACACCCCTGGTTACTGTACCATGCTCACTTAAGGTATTTCCTAAGCGAAAACCTGCCATACAAAAATTATATGCTTTATGGCTGTGTTCCGGATTCTTTAAATATTGACATACCTTTAAAAATGCTTCTTTCCCATAATAGTCATCCGCATTAATCACAGCAAACGGTCCATCTACTACACCCTTACAACACAATACTGCCTGCCCGGTACCCCAAGGCTTTGTTCTTCCCTCTGGTACTGAAAAACCTTTTGGAATATCCTGTAAATCCTGAAATACATACTCTGTCTCAATATGTTTTGCTATGGAATCTCCTATAATTTCTTTAAAATCCTGTTCAATATCCTTGCGAATAATAAATACTATTTTTTCAAATCCAGCCTCTATGGCATCATAAATGGAATAATGCATTATGATCTCCCCACTAGGTCCAACTGGTTCTAACTGCTTCACCCCCCCAAAGCGACTCCCTAACCCAGCTGCCATAATTACTAATGTTGTCTTTTTCATTTTGTTACCTCCATATATTTCATCATCAACGTAATTCCTTATATAGTATATCCGTGTCTATGATATTCCTTAATTCTTCTATTATCTTATAGGCCCGGTCTACGATAGCTCTCAATCTCTTTATAATCTTATATATCTAATCTTACATAATCCTCAATCTTTTTATCATCCTATAACTTCGTCTATGAGGTTTCTCATTCCCTTTATATGCTCATATATCTAGTCTTTCATGTTCCTTATTCTTTTTTACCAAATATCCAGTCTATAATGTTACTACTTTCTTTTATAACCTGAAATACATAGTTTCTTTTCCGCAAAAGGATATTCACACGTTTATTTTCTCTATTATACCAAATTATTCTTTGATTTGCACTATCTTTTTTCCCACGGAAACTCCAAAAGTAACAGTTCAGCCAGTGGCTGACCTGTTACTTTTCTTTTATTCCAATTCTTTTATCCTTATATACAATGAAGAACAACGTTTTACCTGATTTTCATTTGCAATCATACTTTGTATCATTTGACTACTACCCACCACTGTAACGCATTTTTTTGCTCTGGTAACTGCTGTGTATAGCAAATTTCTATTAAATAGAATTTTAGGCCCGGTAAGAATCGGCATAACAACTGCCGGATATTCACTCCCCTGTGATTTATGAATGGTAATTGCATATGCATGTTCTAACTCATCCAACATAGAAAATCCATATTCCACAAGCTTTCCTTCTTCATATTGTACTGTTAATGTTTCCGCATAAAGATTTATCTCCTTTATAATTCCACAGTCTCCATTAAACACACCGGTTCCTGCATCTGTTGTTATTCCATATTTGCTTTTTACTTCCCATGCCAACTGATAGTTATTCTTTATCTGCATAACCTTATCTCCCTCACGGAAGATATACTGATTATACTTTTTTTCTTTTTTATCTCCAGAAGCTGGATTTAAATATTCCTGCAGTATTTGATTTAATCTCTCTACTCCTAACTCTCCTTTTCTCATAGGGGTGAGTACCTGAACATCATAAACTGAGGCCCCTACATATTTAGGCATTTTGTCCCTTACTAATTGAATCACAATCCCTATTATGGTATTGGTTTGATTTCTTTCCAGCAAAAAGAAATCTCTACTTTTATTATCTAAAGTAAGCATCTCCCCGTCATTTATTTTATGTGCATTCATAACAATATCACTTTCTGCAGCCTGACGAAATATTTTAGTTAAACGCACTACAGAAAAGCTATGAGATGCAATCATATCCTTCAATACATTTCCCGGCCCAACAGAAGGTAACTGATTTACATCTCCAACAAAAATCACCTTAGTACCTATAACTATGGCTTTTAACAGAGCATGCAATAAACTAATATCCACCATAGACATCTCATCTATAATAACCACATCTGTCTCTAGAGGATTTTCTTGATTTCTCTCAAATCGCATTCCTTGCTCATTTTCCTCTGTCCCACCTGTAAGTTCTAATAACCGATGAATCGTTTGGGCTTCATGTCCTGTTGTCTCTGACATACGTTTCGCCGCCCTGCCTGTAGGGGCTGCTAATAATACATCCATTCCTTCTTGCTCAAAGAATTGTATAATAGCATTTATCGTTGTAGTTTTTCCTGTACCAGGTCCACCTGTTATAATCAAAAGACCATTTCTAACTGCCTCTAAAACTGCTGTTCGCTGCATTTCATCTAGATCCATTTTCATAATTTTCTCTAGCTTTTTCATTTGTTCATAAAATTCTTTTTCTTTATACGGATATGATACATTTAAATCTAATAACATTCTGGCGCAATTTAGCTCTGTATAATAATAATACGAACTATATATACGCTTCTCTTCTTCCTCTTGCTTTACAATAATTTGTTTATTAATTACCATATCCATAATTTGGTGTTCCACCTTCTCAGGGTCAACAGATAAAACCTGCGCCGTCTTCTGATAAAGTATATTCTCCGGCAAATATGTATGCCCCTGGACAGATGCCTCTTGAATTACATGAAGTATTCCTGCTTTTATACGAAAATCTGAATCACTTCCAATGCCTACTTTTGTGGCAATTTCATCTGCTATTCGAAAACCAATTCCTTTTATATCTTCTGCCAGTTTATATGGATTTTCTTTTAAAATTCCATATGTTCTAGCACCATATTTTTCATATATTTTCACACCAAGATTTAGTGAAATTCCATATTGCTGTAAAAAAATCATAGCACTTCGAAGTTCTCTTTTCTCTTCGAATTGCACAGCAATATCCTTTGCAATTCGTTCACTAATCCCTTTTACCTCTATCAATCGCTCTGGCTCTTCTTCTATTATACGAAAGGTATCTTTTTTAAATTTTCTTACAATTCTAGCTGCCAATGCGGTTCCTATTCCTTTGATTGCTCCCGAACCCAGATAACGTTCCATAGAAAATAGATCAGTTGGCTCCTTCACTTCATAAGATTCTACCTTTAACTGTTCTCCATATATGGAATGTTCTGTATAGGTTCCCTTTAAGCAAAGATATTCTCCTTCGTCAATAAAAGAAAAAGTTCCTACACAGGTCACCTCTATGTCATCATTTACCAAACTTAGAACCGTATATCCATTTTCATCATTACGAAATACTATTCTATCCACATATCCTTCCAATGTTTCTACTTCTGTCCCCAAAGCAACCTCCTATTTCCACTAAATATAAGTATCTCTTCCTGAGCAATCCGTGCGCATCCTTCCCAAAGGGCTTTTTTACAAGAAAACGCGAAGAATTTTCCTAATAAAGCAAAAAATTGTAGTCGTAATTCAAAAAACCACAAAAAGCTGTTATATTAAGCCTGTGTGGTAAAGCATATGAATTCCCCACACATTTTTCCTTAATACAACAGCCTCTTCTACCTTTTCTTATAATCCATTGCGTTTCATAGATTCATAAAGTGTCTTTGCAATTCCCAAATCCCCACTATCAGAAATCATGCCTGCATACTCTTGAACCAAAGTATCTCCAAAATAAGTTAAATATTGATTTTCTTCTTCCTCATCTTTTACCATCTTCTTTGCTTCTTTTAGCACTTGTTCCACAAAATATGACTCAAAGCTTTTACATACGTCCATTAATTCCTCATCAGTGGCACTTTCTAAATCCGTACTCTGTAAGGTTGACTCCAATGCATCTGCTGAAGCTGTGGAATTTGAAGTAGTAGAACCATATATAGAACTAAAATCATAATACGATGAATTAATATTTGAAATACTACTCATAATCATATCGCCCTCTCTATCCGTTTACTATCCACGTAAGTTATTTGCCTGCTGTAACATCTCATCTGAAGCTGTAATTGCTTTCGAATTCATCTCGTATGCTCTCTGTGCTATAATAAGATTAACCATCTCATCTGCTGCCTGTACATTAGAACCTTCTAAATAACCCTGCAATACAGAACTTGGGCTTAAATTGCCATCTGATATCTCCAATCTTGGTGTGCCAGATGCCGCAGATTCTTTAAAAATACTACTTGATGTTTTCATTAATCCAGATGGATTATTAAACTGTACTAACCCAATTTGCATCCCTAAACTTTGCATATTGTTATTATCATCCGGATAAGTCAAGTTACCTGATGCATCAATTGCCAACAAAGAACTATTATATGTAGCATCTAATGTAATTTTTTGTCCATTTGTATCTAATATTGGATATCCTTCTGATGTAGCTAAGGTTATACCATCTGTATCTATAGCCATTTTCAGTGCTCCATTTCTAGTATAGCCTATACTCCCATCCGGTAATTGTACTTGAAAAAATCCTTCACCATCAATACAAAAATCAAACGATCCTCCTGTTGCAGATAATGCACCTTGTGTAAATTGCGATGTAATAGCTCCACTCTTTACACCTAAACCAACCTGTGCAGGTATTGGTTTCACATCTCCTTCACTATCATAGGAAACACCTTGCATTGTCTGATATAGTAATGACTGAAATTCTACCTTCTCAGTTTTGTATCCGGTTGTATTAATATTTGCTAAATTATTTGCTATTGTATCTACATTTGTCTGTTGCGCCTTCATACCTGATGCTGCGGTCCATAGTGATCGTAACATATTCCTTCCTCCTTAATCCTCTAAAACACTCCTATATTATACCTTACCAATCGAATTACAAGATGCTTCTAACATCTTATCCACTGTTTGCATAACCTTCTGTCCCGATTCATATGCTCTTGTTACCGTGATCATATCCACCATCTCAGACACCACATTAACATTGGACTGTTCTGTGTACCCCTGATTAATTAATCCTGTTGCTTCTTTAAAGGTAGCACCATCTACAACTTGGTATAAATTATCACCGTACTTTTCAATGTAATCATAGTCTTCAAAATCAGCTAAAGAAATGGTATCTATATATTCTCCATTGGCATATAAACCACCAGTCTTATCTACTGATATAGTTGCATCAACAGGCACAATAATATCGCCACTTTCTCCTTGCAAATGATTTCCATTAACATCTACTATATAGCCATCCTGTGTCATCTTAAAACAACCATTTCTAGTATAGCGTGTAACACTCTCTCCACTTGCAGTCGGACAACGTAATGCAAAGAATCCATCTCCCTCTATTGCAAAATCGAAAGTATTCCCCGTTTCCACAAGAGAACCCTGAGCATAGCTTGTATATACTTCTCCTATCTTTACACCCAAAGACATGGTACCTATGGCCTCATTCATATAACCAACTGCATTATCACGAATCTTTATGGTCAAAACGTCATCAAATGCCTGACTACTTACACTCTCTTCTTTATAACCAACTGTAGCAGAATTGGCTAAATTATTTGAAATTACATCTAACCGCTTTTGTTCATTTACCATACCGGTATAAGCAGTATAAAGTCCTCTTACCATATTCAAATCCCCTTCTTATCTTGAGAATGCATTCTATACTCTCAATCTATTTATAAATAATTATCTCGTACCTACTTTTTCAATTATATATCGTACATTTTATAAAAAAACTTTAGTTACATCTGCTTTTTATGTAGAAAAAGCAGGTAACTTTCTCACGAATTGTTTTTGCTTTATAGGACACAAATCCCATAAAGCAAAAAAGACCGTTGTATAAACTCTATACAACAGTCTTTTTTGTTTACAGGATTCTATCATATTCTATATGTTACTGCACAGTCCTTTTCCCACTTAAGAACTCCACAAACTTTCCTGTTCCTATTGCAACCACGGTCATAGGCTCCTCTGCTGTCATAGTTGTAATGCCTGTTCTTGATTCAATTAACTCCTCTAATCCACGAAGCAATGCTCCACCTCCTGTTAGAACAATACCTCTGTCCGAAATATCTGCTGATAATTCCGGTGGAGTTTTCTCTAATACTGCATGCACAGCTTCAACAATTTGCGAAGTTGCTTCATGCAATGCTTCTTCCGTTTCATCTGAGGTTACAGTAATAGTCTTTGGTAAACCTGTTACTAAATTACGTCCTCTTACATCAATTGTCTCTACTTCTTCCCTCTTGTATGCACAACCAATTTTAATTTTAATGTCTTCTGCTGTTCTTTCTCCAATCAAAAGATTATGTTTCTTTCTCATATAGCGTACAATTGCTTCATCAAAATCATCACCTGCAACTTTAATTGAATTGCTCACTACAGTTCCACCTAAAGAAATTACAGCTATATCTGTAGTTCCACCACCTATATCTACAATCATATTTCCACATGGTCTGGCAATATCAATTCCTGCACCAATCGCTGCTGCAATTGGTTCTTCGATTATCTCAACATCTCTTGCACCAGCAAGTAAAGTTGCATCTCTTACCGCCTTCTTTTCTACCTCTGTTGCCCCACTTGGTATGCACACACTAATTCTAGGTTTGCGGAAACGCTGATGTTTTCCCATGGCTTTCTGGATAAAATAACGCAACATTTTTTCTGTTACATGATAATCTGAAATTACACCTTGTCTAAGTGGTCTTACCGCTACAATATTTCCAGGTGTTCTACCAAGCATCAATCTTGCTTCTTCACCAATAGCTTTTATTTTATTTGTATTTCTATCAAATGCCACTACGGAAGGCTCCTTTAATACTACACCTTTTCCTTTTATATATACTAAAACACTTGCTGTTCCTAAATCAATACCCATATCACTTACAACCATGTCCATTCTCCTTTCTTAACCGTCATTCTCTGCAATAACAGCCTCTCTATTCTCTTATCCTCGTATCTTTTCTATCTATCTTTATCTAACCAATAACCGGATGTACTTTTTATCATTCTATCTATAAAATCAAAGCTTCGTCTCCCTGTTGAGAAACCCTTCAATGATAAACAGGGCAAATGCCCTAACAATTAAATTTCGTTTATTATTCTCAAAGATTAATACATATAATTTTTCTAAACTTATACACACCCGCTTCAATTATATACATATTCTGTACATTTTTCAAAGAAAATTTTACTTTTTTTTTGTTTTCAATCTAATCAACAATTTTTTCTTATAATCCCTCCTTTTTTTGTTACTTTTGTTACTGCTCTCCTTTGTTCTTATCCTTGCGTTTTTATTTTTATAGAATTATAATGGTACGGTGATTATCTACAATATAAAGTTTTAGCCACGGCTATTTTACTATGTCACAACCCATATTTTACACGAAAGCAGGTGAATAATATAAAAGCTACATTTTATAAAGAGATTAGAAAAATCAGTACGTTCCAGAGCCTTATGATTACCAGATTATATCTATTAATATTCTCTTTGATGATTACATTTTTTTATCTAAGCTATCGTTATGGTCTATATTGCCTTTATATATTTTTCTTTTTATTGTTAGGGCCGGGAATTTTAGACCAAATTTTTCAAGAGAAACGTTTTTCCTCATCATCTGATATTTTACCAACATTCAAAGAAGCCTATGCATATAATCCCAAAAAATATGTATGCTATCATATTTCATACTGGATTACCAATTTTTTGGTTTTTTGTTGGCATATTTCAGCCATGTTACACCCTGTTAAACAACCCATTGCAAATTATTTTCCAGCATTTTTGTTGGCAAGCAATGTGCTTTTGCATCTGTTTCTTTCCTATTATTTTCGAATTAAATTTCATAATCAACTAAAAAATAACCAATGGTAAATCCCATTGGTTATTTCTTTTAAGGTTCTACTATCATCGTTTCTTCCGGCATCTTAGTGGGTATTTCTGTGGGAGAAGTTGTTACTTCCGGCGTTGCTTCTATATAATCTGTCTCTGTTATAACTTCTTGGCTTTGTATATTGGTAGCTTCAGGAACAATAGTTACTTGTGGTGTTGCAGTTTCTATATTTTCAGATTTTTCATTGTTACCAAATAACTCTTGCCCTCTTTCATTATAAAAATTCCCATATTCTATTCCCTGCTTCTTAACAAGCTGTTCCCCTACACTTCCAAATACCGGATATATCTTCTCTTCTTTTTGATTTATGTCTATAATCGAAATTCCAAGAGAAGCTTGCAATGGAGATTCCGGTGCCTGATAAACCAGCTGACAATATCTTCCATCTCCCAATGACACCATGTCGCCATTGATACAACTACCTAAATAAATATCCGCTTCCGTTCCCGCTACCTCCTGCAAACCATAGAAAGAAGACTCCATATCTGTCTCCGATGTACCCGACTCAAACATTCTCTTCGTTGTAAGCTCTCCTGTGCTAATATTATAGCTTCTTGCTTCTCCTGTGCTTGATACAGCATTGTACCATTGAATATAATTTCCGTCATTACTTACTGTAATTATCTCCGAAAATAATGCACTCTCCAACATATATTTATCCGGAGAAATTTGTACTACAATTTGTTGACTAGGCAAATCATATACCAAGATACCAAAATTTCCATGCACAATCACTCTGCTATCAGATGCATAATCTAATTGTGCATTCTCCCCTCTGCTTAATCCTGCCATTTGGCTCACTGACATTTTTTCCCCGTCATTATTTGTTTTTTTCTTATCTTTCTTATTTTCTTTTTCTTCTACTATTTTTTCATCCACCCTAGTAGTTGGTAGTACTTCCTTTTCCTGTTCCTCTTTTGGATCTTGGCTACTTACTATAACCATAGGTGTTTCATATGACTTTTCCTTCAAATTACCACTAATTAAAATTCCTGTGACTACTACCGCTACACTTGCTGCTAATCCAGCTGCAATCTGATAAACCTTTTTCTTTGTCATTCCTAATAATACGTTTCTTCCATTTTCTTCTAATTTTTGTTCTTCTAACCGTCCAAAAACAATTTCTTCTTCCTTTTTCTCATATTTTTCTGTATTTTCATCCGATTGCATTAAATGGCATTGCTCAAGTGCTAACCTTTTTGTTTTTTCAATCAATTCAGGACTTGGATGTAGTTGATCATAATGCTTTTTGTAATCCCCTTTAAACATCAAATTCCACTCCTTTCAACAAGTGCTTTAACTGCCTTCTCGCTCTGGTTAACTGAGTCCGTACAGTAGATTCCTTTTCTCCTAGCATTTCACTTATCTCTGCTATGGATAGTTCCTCATAATAAAATAAGTGTATTACTATCCTGTATTTTTCCGATAGCTTCTTTAACACTTCATCCAAATCACTTTCTTCCTCTACTTTATCTGTATAGGAAAGGGTATTTTCCAATTCCTCTCCAAATTCTGTTGTTCGTTTATACCATGAACTGGTAAGTAGACTTTTACATTGATTGATTGTTACACGGATCAGCCATGCTTTTTCATGGACATCATTATCAAATTCCCCTCTATGTTGCATCCATTTAATAAAAACCTCCTGAAAAACATCATCTGCGTCACTTTTGTTTTTCGTCTGATTTACAGCAATTCTATAAACCATGTCACCGTATTTTTCCATGGCCCTATCAAATTGCTCTTCTAGGGTAATTCTTTGGTTTTCCATTTTTCCTCCTTCTTAAGTAATACTTTCTACTCTTTTAAAAAGCTACATTTTTTTTAAAATCTAAAATCTCTTTTTCCCTCTTCTATTAATCTAATCCTTTGTGTAGCAGTTTCTCTCACTTTTTCATTGGTTATTTTTTCCAATTCTTTTTGAATTAAAGCTTCTCCAATCTCCCTGGTATCTTCCTTTGCATAATCTACTAAATATTCTTTTAACGTCATAAGTGCATTAGGATGACAACAATTTATTATCTGACCGGATTTACAAAGTGACATAAATCTATCCCCGGTTCTGCCTTCTCTATAACAAGCGGTGCAGAAGCTTGGAATATATCCTGCCTTTATAAGCCAATTTACAACCTCCTCTAAGGTTCTTTGATCCGATACATCAAATTGTTCTGTTTCATGTGGTCGTTCTTCCTGCTGATATCCTCCTACACTTGTTCTTGAACCACCTGAAATCTGCGATACGCCAAGTCGAATAATTTTTTCCCTTAACTCTGCAGATTCTCTGGTGGAAATAATCATACCCGTATATGGCACTGCAACTCTTATACATGCAGTAATTTTGCAAAAAATTTCATCACTAATACCATTATCAAATTGATCCGGATCTATATCATCCGCCCTTTTTATTCTTGGTACGGATATCGTATGCGGTCCCACTCCATGCACTGCTTCTAAATGTTCAGCATGCATAAGAAGTCCTGCAAATTCATATTTATATTTATCAAGACCAAATAATACCCCTAATCCAACATCATCTATTCCACCTTCCATGGCCCTATCCATTGCTTCTGTATGATAAGCATAGTTATGCTTTGGACCGGCTGGATGTAGGGTTTCATAGGATTCCTTATGGTAAGTCTCTTGGAATAAAATATAGGTTCCTATTCCTGCTTCTTTTAGCTTTCTATAATTTTCTACTGTTGTAGCAGCAATATTTACATTTACTCGACGAATTGCACCATTTTTATGGTTGATGCTATAAATGGTTTTGATACAATCAAGTATATACTCAATTGGATTATTTACCGGATCCTCTCCTGCTTCTAT
>JAFQAU010000275.1 GCA_017399885.1 Lachnospiraceae bacterium | reverse complement strand
TCGATTGCCTTTACATGGGTATCTGCTGCCGTATACATCTCCATACCTTGTATGCTGATATATTCACATGCGCCCTCCAGTCTTACTTCTGCCAGAGGTATCTCCCGTCTCTCTCATTCTCTTCCTCCAATGTAACTATTCCGTGCCTTTATAGGTTACCTTATTTTCTTGAATTTCCTATGTTAATGCCAAGTACAATTCCCAAAAATACTACCATTACCACAATAATTCCTAACACGGCCATTTTCTCCATAAATCGAAAATCCTGCATCTCTGGGCCTGTTGCGAAACCTGAGGCGCAATCTAAATAACTATGTTCATATGGATATTGTACATTGTATTTCACAAAATCAATACTCGTTATCATATTTTTCCGCCCAATCGGCAATTGGATTATTCCCTTTCTTTTTACATCTACTACATTATCATTTATAAATATGGCAAATCTTTCTCCACTTTCCAACGTTGCTATGTAATACTGTCCATAGCTCTTTATCGTTCTGTAAAAAAGAACTTTTATTTTGTTATATTCTGGCTTGCTTGACTCTCCTTCTTCAATGCACTGATAAATTCCTGTTGCTTCTAAATCATTTGAATCAATTTCTAAAATAACACTAATAATTCCTTTTTCATTTCTTAAATCATCAATGCAATTAACCCGTTTAATGTTTTCATCTCCTTTATAGCCTTTTGCCATTGTACTTTTTTCGTTCGCCTCTTCTTGACTAAGTATCGGGCTATTTTCATACACTATCTTCTCATATGGTGGCAGATATACTACTGCCCAACAAATAAATGCCACTGCCAAACTTGCTACTACAAATCCTAACCTACTACGTATTAATATCATTTTCTTTTTCCTCCATGCCTTTTCTTTTTGTCATTTTTTTATACTTTTCTTTTCTCTAATCTCTTTTTCATCCGTAAAATGAATACCCCTGTCTAAGGCACCTCGATTGCCTTTACATGGGTATCTGCTGCCGTATACATCTCCATACCTTGTATGCTGATATATTCACATGCGCCCTCCAGTCTTACTTCTGCCAGAGGTATCTTCCATCTCTCTCTCATTCTCTTCCTCCAATGTAACTATTCCGTGCCTTTATAGGTTACCTTATTTTCTTGAATTTCCTATGTTAATGCCAAGTACAATTCCCAAAAAAACTACCATTACCACAATAATTACTAAAACGGCCATTTTTTCCATAAATCGAAAATCCTGCATCTCTGGGCCTGTTGCGAAACCGGATGCACAATCTAGATATAAATCTTCATACCCGCTCTGAACATTATATTGACTAAAATCAACTTTTGATATATTTGCCACCCCAATTGGCAACTGAATTATTCCTTTTTTTCTCATATTTATCAAACTGTCATCTATGAAAACAGGAATTTTTTCCCCACTTTCTAAGGATGCTATATAATATTGTCCATACTTCTTAATTGTTCTATCGAAAAAAACCTTCACACTGCTTTTTTCTATGTCTCCCAATTGATATGCATCATTTATACACTGATAAATTCCAGTTGGTTCTAATTTTTCTGTATCTATTTCCACAATTACTTCTGTAAATCCTTTTTCATCTCTTATATCATCCACAGAATATATTTTTTTTATATTTGTTCCTCCTTTATACCCAATCACTATTCCAAATCTTTTATCATACTCTTCCTGACTAACTATTGGATTCTTTTCATATACAATCTTCTCATATGGTGGCAGATATACTACTGCTCAACAAATAAATGCCACTGCTAAACTTGCTACTACAAATCCTAACCTACTACGTATTAATATCATTTTCTTTTTCATCCATGCCTTTTCTTCTTGTCATCTTTTTATACTTTTCTTTTCTCTAATCTCTTTTTCATCCGTAAAATGAATAACCCTGTCTAAGGCACCTCGATTGCCTTTGCATGGGTATCTGCTGCCGTATACATCTCCATACCTTGTATGCTGATATATTCACATGCGCCCTCCAGTCTTACTTCTGCCAGAGGTATCTCCCGTCTCTCTCATTCTCTTCCTCCAATG
>JAFQAU010000274.1 GCA_017399885.1 Lachnospiraceae bacterium | reverse complement strand
CCGCTTCGTTCGAATATTATTAGGCTTAGAACAGAAAGAAAGCTATAAGGATACTACACCGGAAGAACGTAACAATACATATTATACAAAAAGGCCATGTGGGGAAATCGTAAGAGAGGCTGCGGGAATTGTGGAAGCCTGGTTGGAAAGAAAAAGGGCTTGACAAAAAAATAACCATTGCCTATAATGAAAAAAGTTAGAAAAAATAAGGTAACGGTTCAGTCAATTACTGAATTGTTGCAACCTATCATTTCATTATGACAAGAGAAGAATTATAAAACGTTGATGAGAAGAGTAGGATGTGGAATATTGCAGAGAGAAACACAGAAGGTGTGAGTGTTTTAATAGGAATCATCTGAAGACCACCTCGGAGTGATAAAAAGTCCGGTGACACCGTTATCGTCAGATTAAGCTGGTTATGTTTTCATAACAAGAAGGGTGGAACCGCGTGTAAACTTGTTTATTCGTCCCTTCCGATAAGGAATTATCGGAAGGGACTTTTTGTTTTATAGGAAAATTCGTCCTGTAAAGCAAAAACGCGACCCGAGGATGCGCACAGATATGCCTGCACGCTAGGTTTTATGAAAGAAGGAGGTAATTATGAAAATTTTATTAAAAGATGGAACACAAAAAGAATACCAAGGTGCTATGACTGTTCTTGAGATTGCAAACGATATAAGCGAAGGCTTGGGAAGAATGGCAACAGCAGGTATGGTAGATGGAGAAGTAGTAGATTTACGTTATGTGGTAGAGAAGGATTGTCAGTTGTCAATTTTAACATTTCAGGATAAAGAAGGTGCAGCTGCATACCGTCACACAACTTCACATGTTTTAGCTGAGGCGGTAAAGAGATTATATCCAAACGCCAAATTAGCAATTGGACCATCAATTGATGATGGGTTCTATTATGATTTTGATTGTGAACCTTTTGATAGGGAAGCCTTGGATAAGATTGAGGCGGAAATGAAAAAAGTAATAAAAGAGGGTGCAAAGATAGAACGTTTCAGCCTGCCAAGAGAAGAAGCAATTGCATTAATGAAAGAGAAGGATGAACCATATAAGGTTGAGTTAATAGAAGATCTTCCGGAAGGGGAAGAAATATCCTTCTACCAGCAGGGAGATTTTGTAGATTTATGTGCAGGACCTCATTTAATGAGCACAAAAGGAATAAAAGCATTTAAGCTTATTTCATCCTCTGGGGCATACTGGAGAGGAAATGAAAAGAATAAAATGTTAACTCGTGTATACGGAACAGCATTTACCAAAAAAGCAGACTTAGATGCCCATTTAGAGCATTTAGAGGATATCAAGAAACGTGACCATAACAAACTTGGTAGGGAAATGGAACTATTCACAACTGTTGATGTAATTGGACAAGGTTTACCATTATTGATGCCAAAAGGTACAAAGATGATACAAACAATGCAAAGATGGATAGAAGATGAGGAAGAAAAGCGTGGTTATGTACGTACCAAGACACCATTAATGGCAAAGAGTGATTTGTATCGTATATCAGGACATTGGGATCATTATCAGGATTCTATGTTTATTTTAGGTGATGAAGAAAAAGACAAGGAAGTATTTGCACTTCGTCCAATGACATGCCCGTTCCAATATTATGTATACAAGGCAAGCCAGAAGTCTTATCGTGATTTACCAATTAGATATGGAGAAACATCAACATTATTCCGTAAAGAAGAATCCGGAGAGATGCATGGTTTAACACGTGTACGTCAGTTTACAATTTCAGAAGGACATTTGATTGTACGTCCTGACCAAATGGATGAAGAATTTAAAGGGTGTTTGGATTTGGCAAGACATTGCTTGCAAACCTTAGGTGTAGAAGAAGATGTAACTTATCGTTTATCAAAATGGGATCCAAACAATAAAGAAAAATATATTGGAACAGCTGAGGTTTGGGAAGATACCCAGCAAAGAATTAGAAATGTGTTAAATGAATTGGGAATTTCTTTCTATGAAGAAGAAGGAGAAGCAGCGTTCTATGGACCAAAGGTGGATATTCAGGCAAAGAATGTGTATGGAAAAGAAGACACAATGATAACCATATAATGGGATGCCATCTTGGCAGAACAATTTGATATGTACTATGTAGATCAAAATGGAGAGAAGGTTCGTCCATATATTATTCATAGAACAAGTATGGGATGTTACGAGAGAACATTAGCATGGTTAATAGAAAAATATGCAGGTTTGTTCCCTACATGGTTGTGTCCGGAGCAAGTACGTGTGCTACCAATATCAGAAAAATATCATGATTACGCTAAGAAAGTAGAAGAAAAGTTAAGGGAAAATGGTATTTTGTGCACAGTAGACCAGAGAGCAGAAAAAATTGGATATAAGATTAGAGAAACAAGACTTGCAAGGGTTCCATATATGTTAGTTGTGGGACAGAAAGAGGAAGAAGAAGGATTGGTATCTGTAAGAAGTCGTTATTTAGGAGATGAAGGTCAAAAAACAATAGATAGCTTTATTGAAGAAATATGCAAAGAGATAAGAACAAAAGAGATAAGAAAAATACAGATACAGGAAGAAGAAAAAGATAATAAAAAATAAAAGTTGACACAGGGGAAAAACTGTGATATACTTTCATGGATGTAAAAAGTGAATATGAATAAAAGTAGAGTATCCACTCTCACCTTAGGACGCAAGTGCTGTTACTATGGTTTTAAAGAATTTATAATAGATTTGTATAATAAAGTCGTGGATAGTTCTATGCTATTCACGATTTTTCTGTTTACAGTAGATTTCTTATGTTACTACTTTCCTAGAGTGGAATAATATGATGGAGGTGCACGGTTATTAGCGATTTAATGATTAACGAACAGATTAGGGACAGAGAAGTACGTTTGATTGGTGAAGATGGTGAACAAGTGGGAGTTATGTCCGCTAAGGATGCGATGAAGCTTGCAAGGGAGGCAAACTTGGATTTGGTGAAGATTGCACCGAATGCAAAACCACCAGTATGTAAGATTGTAGATTACGGTAAATACAGATATGAATTAGCACGTAAAGAAAAAGAAGCAAAGAAGAAACAGAAAGTTACAGATGTAAAGGAGATTCGTTTGTCTCCGAATATTGATGTGAATGATTTGAACACAAAAGCAAATCAGGCAAGAAAGTTCTTAGCAAAAGGAGATAAGGTAAAGGTTGCATTACGTTTCCGTGGTCGTGAGATGGCACATATGGGAATGAGTAAGCAGATATTAGATGATTTCTTTGCTAAGGTAGAAGATGTTGCAGTAATTGAGAAGCCTGCAAAGCTAGAAGGTAGAAGTATGATAATGTTTTTAGGAGAAAAACGTTAGATTTACTATAAGAAACATGACCATGTATAGGTTTGAAGAATAAGGAGGAAATATCATGCCAAAATTAAAAACAAAAAGAGCAGCAGCAAAGCGTTTTAAAGTAACAGGAACAGGTAAATTAAAGAGAAGCAAAGCATATAAGAGACATATTTTAACAAAGAAATCTGCAAAGGTTAAAAGAAATCTTAGAAAAGCAACTACAGTTGATGCTTCAAATGTAAAGACAATGAAGAAAATTTTACCATATGTTTAATAGTATATAAGGAGGAACTTTAGAATGGCAAGAGTAAAAGGTGCGTTAAATGCTAAGAAAAGACACAATAGAGTATTGAAATTAGCGAAAGGTTACAGAGGTGCTAGATCAAAACAGTATAGAGTAGCAAAACAGTCTGTAATGAGAGCTTTAACAGAGTCATTTGCTGGTAGAAAGCAGAGAAAAAGACAGTTTAGACAGTTATGGATTGCTCGTATCAATGCTGCAGCAAGAATTAACGGATTATCATACAGCAAATTTATGTATGGATTAAAATTAGCAGATGTTCAGGTTAACAGAAAGATGTTATCTGAAATGGCTATTAACGATCCAGAAGGATTTACAGCTTTAGTAGAAGTTGCTAAAAGTAAATTAGCTTAATGAAATGACACCAGATTCTTACTACGGAAGGAAGTAAGGTGTTAAGTAGAAGAAAGCCTTTTTATGTACTCTATTGAGAGGGTATGTAAAGAGGCTTTTTGTTTTGTGAGAAAGTAAAAATTTATCTTGACTTATATGGGTAGAAGTATTATTATATAAGGGTATTCCTCGATAGCTCAATGGTAGAGCACACGGCTGTTAACCGTGGGGTTGTTGGTTCGAGCCCAACTCGGGGAGTTTTTCTATGAATATAGAAAATGCGGAGTTGCTGGAATTGGCAGACAGGCATGACTAAGGATCATGTGTCTCAAAGACGTGTGGGTTCAAGTCCCATACTCCGCATAGAATGAAAGAGTCTTGCAGTGCAAGGCTTTTTTTGCTTTATAGGAAACTTCGTCCTATAAAGCAAAAAAAGCTCCACTAGGATGCGCACGAATTTGTTTGGAAGATGTACTGCGTACCAAATTCGGCGCTGCAAAGCGTGCAAGCACATTGGGAAAGTGATTTGTCGCAGAGCGTGCTTGCACGCTTTGTTCCTTTATAGTTTATAGGAAACTTCGTCCTATAAAGCAAAAAACGCGACCAGAGGATGCGCATACACATATTTTATTTAACGAGGTACGAGTTTTAGTAAAATAGCGTACAGGGTAGATGTGCATAGATTTGTTCAGATCCATGCGTTGAAAATGCATGAAAGATGAGCTTGAAATTCTTATAGGACAGAGGGAATATGTGAATAACAAAAAATATTACAAAAAAATTAAAAAAAATTTAAAAAAGTATTTGACACTATTAAGAATATATGATATTATAATGTCATAGGAAATGAGTAAGTGCTGTATCGAAGAGTACCCCCTCCTTTCGATACATAAGCCTTGTTCATTGTGTCCCCCCTTAGACCCTATAACCCCTAATACCCCTCATATAATTATGAAAAAAAGTGTTACATAGCAGATTGTTTTAGTGTCAGAGTATGCTAGAAAGTCAGTTATGTAACATTTTTTTTGCATGGAAAGATACGTAGGCAATTGGTAAAGTATTTGTCTCTACCTGAACTGCAACTATAATTTAACATTTTGACGAAAAAAAGGCTTTTTTTTGAAAAAGTATTGGAAAAAACGAT
>JAFQAU010000273.1 GCA_017399885.1 Lachnospiraceae bacterium | reverse complement strand
GCGGTAGCATTTGCAACAGTGGAAAATTTGAGTAATGAATCCGGAGAAGGTTATGCTCCTTGTGAATCTTGTGGAAAAAATGGCTTGTTTACAGTGGTGTTTGTTACTAATTATGGAAATAAATATCATACTACAACAAAATGCAGGGGTTTAAAGAGGAGCATAAAAACGGTATTGCTTTCTCAATTGAAAGGAGTAAGCCCTTGTCAAAAATGTGGGTAGAAAAATGAATTCTATAATTATAACCGGATATCTGTTATTAGGAACCTGGCAGGATATCAAAAAAAGAAAAATAAGTCGCAATTATCTATTGTTTGGAGGAATATTGGGAGCGGTTATCAGAATAATAAGTTATCGGAAAGAAAATTTGGTATTTGCGGAATGGTTAGTAGCATTTTTTCCCGGAATTATAATTCTTGTGATTGCATAGTTAACAAAAGAAAAAATGGGAGTGGGGGATGGGTATATTCTTATGGTTTTGGCAAATTATATGAATTTGTGGGAAATATGTATGTTGTTGCAGACTGCTATAATTCTTACTTCATTATTTGCACTTTTGCTTATTTGTAACAGAAAAGTATCCAAAGAGTATCCCATCCCTTTTTTACCCTTTTTATGGATTGCATATATGATTTTGTGGAGGATTGGCTATGTGTAAAATGGAAGAGCAGGCTTATATGACGGTAGAGGCATCTTTGGTTTTACCGACAGTTATAGGAGGAATTATTTTTATTTTGTATCTGGGTATTTTTCTGTACAATTACTGTACTATAAATCAAACAGCATATATTGCAGCTTTACGGGGAAGTCAAATAAAAAATGTGTCTACGGATGAAATAGATAATTATGTGAAAAAGCAGATTGATGAGTTATTGTTTCAAAATATATTGGCCAGAGAAGAAGTGAAAAAGGAAGTTAGCACTTCTATAGGCAAAGTAACAGTGAAGATGAGTACTGATGTGAATATTCCTTTTTCAGATTTGTTGTCTGCTAAGATACATATCTGGGAAATAAAGACAGAAGGCTATGCTAACAGGGTAAATCCAATAGAAATAATACGAGGTGTGAGAAAAATAAATGGACATTAGATATCGAAACGATTTGTATGGTAATTATATGTTAATATCTATTCCCCATAGGGAGGATAGCAACAGATATCCTTTTAAGATGCTGGAAAAGAATACAATACCCGGAGTACTTTCTGCTAAGGAAAGGAAGGAAGATGGAAATGGCTACTGGTATGTAGATATAAGTAAAAAGAAGAGTTTGCTGCAAGAATATCAGGAGAAACAATTGCAACTGGAAGATATGCTTGATATTTTCCAACAATTGGTTCCTATATTAGAGGAATTGAGAAATTATCTTTTAAGTGAATCCATGGTGGTTTGGGATCCGCAATATATTTTTAGAAATTTAGAAGACCGGAAATTATATGTACTGCTCCTTCCATGGAGCTTCGTAGAAAAAACGTTACATAAACTGGCAGAATTCTTTTTGGAGAAAGTAAATCAAAG
>JAFQAU010000272.1 GCA_017399885.1 Lachnospiraceae bacterium | reverse complement strand
GTTACTTTGTCTTCCCCAGGTTGAATCGTCTCTAAAACCTCAGAAATATATTCTACCCTACGATTTTTCGTATCTCTTGTTTCTTTTCCATATATATTAAAGTAAATATTTCTATTAGCTGTATACGCCTCCACATATATTGGTGTATCTGTATTATTCTTAAATTTTAAATCCTTGTATCCTTCTGAAATAGCTGCATCCATGGAAGGCTTTACATAACCTACAATCATGGAATGATTATAACGTTCCGTAATTTCAATCTCGGCTCTCAATAGTGCATTGTATAACGTGGTTGCAGCCTGACATACTCCTCCACCTACACTATCAATTACCTGTCCATTAGAATAGGCCTGCGCAACCTGATAACCATTATCAACTGTAAATGGAACAAGTTTTTCTGCAGTGGAAAACACTTCCCCTGGGTATACTATGGTCCCATCAATCAGACTTGCTGCATTTACCAGATTCTGTGAACGACTGCTTCCTGAGCTGGCAAAGCTTGTATAACAGCTTCCCAACACATCCTTACAGTCCTGTAAAACACTACTGTCATATTGTGGTGTTACCGTATTAATAATTGCTGCAATTTCTATACCGCCACTAACCCACTGACTTGAAATTGTCTTTTCTATTTTACTTGCTGTTTCGTCTACAATGATTTCTTGACCATCTTTGGCTTCTTCAATTACAAATTCACCATTTACCCTTTTCATAGTAGCATTTTTTGCCTCAATATCATATACTGTACACTCTTCTTCTACAAATTCTTTTACCTTTGCAGAATCTAAGTCAAATGCCAAGTCATATACCTTGTTATTTTTCTCCACATCTTTTCTATCTTTGTAGCGTTTGATAATATCTCCGGTTTTTCCATAGTCATAGGCCTCTTCCACGAAAGCATCTACATCACAAGTATATCCAAGCTCTTCCAATGTGGTAGTAACTTTTTTATCCTCTATTACAACTGTAACCTTTTCATTTTTTGCTTCCTCTACATATTTCTTTAATTTTACCTCTGCCTCTTTGGCTGAAATTCCACCTACATCAATATTTCCTATGTATACACCTTCACAGATTACATCATTTTCTGTATTAGCAAAAGTATAAGCCCCTGCGCCAGCTAAAGCAAATGCCGCCATACTAAGCATAGCTGCTGTTTTTATTACTTTCCTTTTCATTTTCTTTTCCTTTCCAAAATGTATGATTAAATTGCATATGCAATAGTTGATAAGAGCATTGTTACAATCATTATCCCTGCAATTATTGCTACCACTGTCTTTTGAAATTTTTTGTTGTACATGAAAATTCCTCCTTGTTTTCTATTTATTAGATTGTTTATAATGAATATGATTAATTAGAGTGTTTAAAATGTAACCATTCAACCAAATGGTCAAATTGTTACTTTAAAACACCTATAAAATTTATGAAAGGATGACATACTATGCCAGTACTTCTTATCTGTGTCATTATATTCGCAGTGACATTAAAATATAAACTACGCTCAGTGGAGCGAATAGAAAAAAAACAAGAAGAGGATTTTCTCCAAACGGAGCGAAAAGCTTCTCTTCCTGTCAAGCGGGATCTGGGAACCCTTCCTCTTTTATCTATCTCTTTGGAATCACTACCTTTTCAGGAAAATACTTCCGGAAAGCTTGCCTCTTATGAAACTACCATAAGAGATCTTGCCTCTCAGAAAATTTGTAACCTGACTGGCATATCAAATACAGATCTAAAATTAAAATATGGTGCTGGAAACCTGGAACTGCTATCTACATATGAGCAAAATTACATTCTACTCATACAAACGCTTACGAATTGGGGAACACATCTATATCATATACAAAACTACCAAGAAAGTAAGATGGTCCTTGAATATGCTGTTTCCTGCAACTCAGATATGCGACAAACTTATATTACCTTAGCAAGAATTTATAAAAAAGAAGACCAGATTGATAAAATCTATGAATTGCTGTCCCATGTTGAAAGTGTATCTACCACCTTAGATTTAAAAAAGGCCATCTATGGAGTATTAAATGAATATGAGGATTAACTGTTCATTTCATCTTTCCGTAGTGCAATATAATTTCATCTATTTTTTTAGATGCCTGGCTTTTGGTCATGGCATCTATACTTTTCTCCATGTCACCTGAAAATATCTCACCTTGTATTTTATGATATTTCACTAGATCTATCAAGTAGTTTTTTTGTTTTCTTGTGATTGCTTCCGTTTTCTTTTCTTTATATATTATCTCTTTTGGCATAAACTCTTTGGGATTGTCTTTTGCAAACTGGTTATGTAGCTTTGCATATATAACTGCTGTGGTTTTTGCATCCTCATATGCACGATGAGCACAGGGATTTATAACCCCATAATACTCACAAAGAGCTCCCAAATTTTTCTTAGGAAGCTCCTTTAATAGCCTTCTGGCTATCCCTAATGTATCAATGGTTTTCTTATTAAAATGATACCCAAGACGCTTTGCATTTATTTTTAAAAAACTATAATCAAACTTTATATTATGTCCAAGCAATACTTGTTCTTCTCCCACAAAATCTATAAATTCTTTCATTACCTGCGCGATCTCCGGTGCATCCTTTACCATTTCATCATCTATTCCGGTAATTTCCGTAATTCTTTCGGATATGGACACAGGTGGCTTTACCAATCTGGAAAACACATTTATGCATTTGCCTTCCTGGTATTTTAGTGCTCCTATTTCTATAATGTAGTCTTGTTCCGGACTAAGACCGGTAGTCTCCAAATCCACTGCTATAAATGTTTTCACAATTGTAATTCCTTTCTATCCTTTTTTCCTACAAAGGTCACTCAAAAAACACATGTCACATTTCGGACTTCTGGCGGTACATATCGTTCTGCCATGGGTAATAATTTGTATGTTATACAGAATCCAATGATCCTTTGGTAAAATCTCCATCAATTCAAATTCTATTTTTTCTGGATCAGATTCATTGGTAAATCCAAGCTTATTTGAAATTCTTTTTACATGGGTGTCTACCACAATACTTGGCTCATGATAAATGTTTCCACGAATAACATTTGCTGTTTTTCGCCCCACTCCTGCCAAGCTGGTTAAATCCTCTATGGATTTAGGGACTTCGCCCCCATATTCTGTAAGAATCCTTCTACAACATGCAATAATATTCCTTGCTTTATTCTTATAAAAACCTGTGGAATGAATATCCTGCTCTAATTCAGAAATCTCTGCATTGGCAAAATCCTCCACACTTTTATATTTCTGAAATAAGTCTTTTGTTACCATATTCACTCTCGCATCTGTACATTGGGCACTAAGCATAGTAGCAATCAAAAGCTGCCAAGGATTTTCATGGTTTAAATAGCACTTATATTCTCTAGAGTATTTCTGATCCAACCTTTCTAAGATAGCGTTGATTCGTTCTTTTTCCTTTTTGGATATCCTTCTTTTTCCCATCTTTGTCCCCTTTCTATGTTAGTTAATTTATATATTATGAAACTTTACCAATGGTAACCGTTCAACTCTTTGGCTGTCTCGTTATAGTTTACACAAAATCAAGCCTTATGGCTAAACTATTGCCATTTAATTTGCTTACATTTTTGTAATCAAATAAAATATGATGTTTCCTCTCTTCAATCTTTCCTTGCAATAACAGTTGCAGGTCATAGGTAAATGGTTCAATATGTGTCATTCTAGCCATTTGTCTTGCTTGAAATCCTTTATAATCCTTTAAAATTCCATGCTCAGAATATTTATTCTCTTCTTCCCTTTCTTTATAAAATTCATGATATGCTTCTTTCCACTGGCTGAGGGATTTTGCAAAGTCCGGTCTGCTTTTTAAGTTCTCCCTCAGGTACAAATCATAAATTAACAATTCTTCCAAGGGTGCTAAAAGCTGTGGCTTGGTTGCCTCCACATAGGCACGCAATCTATAATATCTGGTTATGCGGGAATGTTGTTGTCCATTTTGCTCATTTGCCTTGGTGTATGCTCCTAATCCCTTATAAAATTCAAATGGGGATTCATAGTAATGCATGAGAAATTCCAGACTATTTTCAAACTGTCCGCTATTATAATAAACCTCTACCATCTCTTCTATATTTTTTAACTCTAAAACCTTATCATAAGGTAGCCATTTTGTTGCAAGTACCTCATAAGGTGCATAATCCCTGTATAAAATTTCATATTGCTTCTTCTGTTCGTACATAGGAGAACCCTTTAAAACCTTTAGAAATCCCAATTGAAGCTGATTTGGTTTCATCTTGTATACCTGATTAAAGGATAATCGAAAACTTTCATAATCCTCCCATGGCAATCCAGCGATTAGATCTAAGTGCTGATGAATATTATTCCCCTGTCTTACCCGTTCTACTCCGTATGCAAGCTTTTCTAAATTCATGGTCCTGTTTATAGCAGAAATTGTTTGCAAATTCGTAGACTGCACTCCTATCTCCAACTGTACCAAGCCCTCACGCATTGTATTTAGCAGGTCTAATTCCTCTTCCTTTAATAAGTCTGCTGATATTTCAAAATGAAAATTGGTTACTCCATTATCATGCTCTATAATATACTTCCATATTTCCATAGCGTGATCGTGGTTACAATTAAATGTACGGTCTATAAATTTTACCTGAGGTATTTTTTTATCTATGAACATCTGTAACTCTTTCTTTACCAGTTCTATATCCCTAAAACGAATCCCTTTCTCCACTGAGGATAAACAATAGCTACAAGAAAAAGGACAACCCCTGCTACTCTCATAGTATATAATTTTATTCTCAAATAGGTCTAAATCCTCGTATGGAAAAGGTATATCATTTAGTGGAAGCGGTGGTCTTTGCTTATTTATCTTAATCTTAGCTTCTCCTCTATAGGCAATTCCCAGTATGTTTTCTAAGTCTCTTTTTCCATCTACAAAATATTCCATTAGCTCCAAAAAGGTCTGTTCCCCTTCTCCTAGCATTACCCCATCTATTCCCTGGTTATCCTGCATGAGACGTTCTACTTCATAGGAAACCTCTGGTCCACCAACCCATATTTTTGTATTTGGCAAAACCTTCTTTATTTCTCCTATAAGTTCCCTTATTATACCGATATTCCATATATAACAGGAAAACGCTAGTACATCCGGAGTCCGATTAAAAATATCTCTCATAATATCTTCTATATGATTATTTATGGTATACTCAGCCAGTTCTATATGTTTTTTGTAGTCCTTTGCATACCCCAAGAGACTATATACTGCTAAGTTTGAATGAATGTATTTTGCATTAATGGCAGCAAGTAGTACTTTCACAATCTTTTCTTCCTTTCTTGTTCCAATGTTATTTGTAAACTGCTATTATTATCTACAATTTTTCTTCTTAGGTCAAGTAAAGTAATAACAGTTCAGTCACGCAAATTATGAATGACTGAACTGCTATCATGATTTCTAAACATTATGAATCATTTCATTTACTTCTTCTAATAGTGCATGATACTTCTCCATAAAAGCTTCAAAGTTTTCCTCAATAAAGTCACCATTTTCTTTCTTAGACTCCATTTCGTGTGAAAGTGCCAGTTCTGAAAATGCCTTTGCACCTATACCCAAACTATTACTCTTTATGGCATGTACCACAATAGCATAGTTTTTCCAGTCTTTTGCCTCTACATATCGGGGAAGGTCTTTCACATATCCTTGTGCCTGTTCATAGTAACATGCTAATATTTCCTGATACATTTCCATATCATTGTCATAATAACTAAGTCCTAATTCTTTATCTATCTGCTCCATAAAATTCTCCTTTGTTTTTTCTTCGTTTTTAGTCACTTCTACTTCCTTAGGTACCCTTACAACTAGTTCTTCAGGCAAATACTTCATCAAAACCGTTTCCATTTCCACCCTATCAATTGGCTTTGACAAATAATCACTGAATCCATTTTTTATATAATTTTCCCGCATGCCCACTATGGCATTGGCAGTAAGTACAATGACAGGTGTATTCTGATTAAGATTATCATGCCCTTTTAAATAATTGAGTGTCTCTATTCCATCCATCTCAGGCATCATGTGGTCCATCAGAATTAAATGATACTGCTGTTCTTTACAACGTTGGATACACAATTTCCCACTTTGTACCATATCGAGCTGTATCTGGGTTTCTTTAAGCAAGCCCTTTAACACCTTTAGATTCATTTCATTATCATCAACAGCTAAGATTCTGGCTTTTGGTGCTGTAAATAATTCTTGTTGTTTTTTTCTTTCTGCTTCCTGTTCATTGGCTACATTATTTAGCTCCCCTAGGGGCGTTGCATCCATCACTTTTTGTGGAAGCAACACAGTAAACTCTGTTCCTTTTCCATATTCGCTATTTACCTGCATGGTTCCATCCATAGCATCAATCAATCTTTTTGTTATATTTAAGCCAAGACCGATTCCTTCTACGGAGTAATTCTTATTTATTTCCAATCTGGTAAAGCTTTCAAAAAGCCTTTCCTTATCTTCCTCTCGGATACCCATTCCCGTATCCTTTACAGAAATACTTAGAGAGAATCCCTTTTCCTTCTCATTTAACCCTTTTAAACTAAGGGTAACAGATCCTTTCTCTGTATACTTTACAGCGTTTGTAAGCAAATTGGTAATTACCTGCTTTAAACGCAAAGCATCTCCGTATAGCTGTGATGGTAGTTCCCTGTCATATTCTAATTTTATCTCTAATCCCTTCGCTTTTGCCCGGGCTTCTAACAGCTGTACCATGTCCCTAATTACAATACCCAAGGAATACGTATCCTTATGAATGGCTATTTTTCCTGCCTCTAATGCGGAAAAATCCAATATGTCATTTATTAATCCTAAAAGCATGTTACTTGCATGTTGAATATTATCCGCATACTCTAATATCTTGGTATCCTCAGACTCTCTCATAATCAATTCATTCATGCCTATCACTGCATTTACCGGTGTTCGAATTTCATGTGACATATGTGCCAGAAAATCATCTTTGGCTTGTTGCCGTAAGAAAAACATTTCATTTTCCCTTTTCTTCTCATTACTATACATAATAATGGAGGACGCCATAAAAGTTAATACCCATACAGCCACACCTATTAGATACATATTATACCAGGTATATTCCCAAATATGGGCTTCCTTCTTCAATATATAGCTCTCTTCTCTTATTATCTCCCTTTCATCACTACTTAGCACTTGCAGTACAATTCGATACTCGCCCTTGCTTAAATTGTTTATAATTCTGGTTTCCAACTCTTTTTGCGTAATAATTTCTTTTTCTGCATCCAAACCTTCTACATAAAAACACATTTTCTTGTTTGCTAAAGTATAATTACGAAGAGATGCTTCAATCTTTAATGTCTTTCCGGTCTTTGGAACTGTATATTTTCCATCTACCAAGTTTATGATTTTATCATCACAGGTTACACTAACCACACTCATTTTATAATCTGTAGTATCCTTTAGATTTGCTTTGGTGTCAAAGCAAAATACACCTTTATTTGTACAAAAATGTAAGTGCCCTTCCCCATTTACATAATTCCATGAATTTGCTGTAATTCCTGCCATTAAACCATCGTTATAATTATAATGATTATAACCAAATTTTTCACCACTTATTACCTCTTTTCCATTGGCTATGTATAGTCCAGAGCTTGCCAATACATACATGGTATCTTCAATCATCAGCACATCATAATTATTATAATATGGAAAATGATTCAACTTCTCTACCTTATCATCCTTCATATAACATAAAGCATTACTGGTTACCAGAAAATAGCCTGTGTCATATGGAACAATTCGTAAAACTACATTTGAAGTTAAGCCCTCTTGAAGCCCTATATGCTTCACTATCTTTTTCCCTTTAATCACATAAATTCCAGCACCATCACTAGCAGCATAAATGGTATTTGTCTTGTCCACTACTACGGATAAAATCTGCGGATTTTCTAATCCATCCTCTCTTCTTATGGTTCCCACTACTGTATCATCTTTTACAAAATTTAATCCTTCACTAGAACCAGCCACTATAGTGCCATCCTGCAATTCTGCAGCACAACGAAATCGATCCCCTGTAGTATTATCATTCTGTTGATTAAATACTCTTATCTCTCCCCTTTGATCATAGCGAATTAACCCGGGACCATAAGTGCAAATCCATAAATTTCCATTATTGTCGGCTAGAAGTCCTCGTATACGAACGCCTTTAAGCAGTTGATTCAAATTTTCTATCTCTAACGGTTTATTGGTTTCTTTATCAATTACTACTAATCCGGAATCAGTTGCACAATAATAATCTCCATTGTATTCACAGACTGCATTCACAACTGAATCATCAATATCTGCATACTGGAATATGTTCTTAAAATTATTCTCCGATAACTTCATAACTCCATATCTGGTGGAAGTAAACCAAATATTACCCTCATAATCCTCGTGCATGGATTCTATGGTACTATCGAAGCCTTCATAGCTTTTTACACTTATCTCCCCATTCTCTGATACACAGCCAATTCCATTTCCGGCACATAACCAGATACGATCTTTTCTATCCTTATACACTCCTGAAAAATTATACAGTCCATCTACCAAAAGTGCATCTCCCTCTATAAGCTTACCATTTATGATAGAAAAATTTACAAGCTTCTGCTCTCTCGTTCCTGCCATTAATCCTTCTTTTGTAACACCAATGCAGGAATATATTAGAGCACTTTTTCCGCCTTCATATTTGTCAACTAGCTTCCCATCTTTTAAAACAAATAGAAATCCTCTGCTGTCCACTCCCACAATAAATTCTTTATAGCTTACAATAGAAGTCACATTGGTAATGTCTTCTTCAATGCAGGTTATTGTATCTTCCTGACTAATCTTAAATATATTTCCTGTAGTCCCTACATAAACGGTTCCATCATCCCCTTCTACAAAAGATCGGATAGATGCAACACGAATTCCCTCCTGTGAACCAAAATAGGTAAATTCCCCATCCTCATATCTGGCAACTCCCATATCATTGGTCCCAATCCACAAACGTCCCTGTTTATCTGTATATAAAGCAGTAACGCTGGCAATTCCGGAATCCTTCATAAATTCAAACTTCGTTCCATCATATCTGGTTAAACCTGCATACCCTCCAATCCATATATATCCATCCTCTGTTTCTTTTACATCATTGGCTTCAGATGACATCATTCCGTTGCTACTATCATATATGGTTGATACATAACTCTCCATACTATGCGTTTCATGTTCTTCTGTTTGTTCTATTTTAATTTCTTTATTCTCCTCAGACTCTTCCTTCTCAACAACAGATTCATTATTTGTGGAATTCCTTGAGTTCGTATATAATTTTTCCAAATGGTAGCTTCCCATAACTGCTACACAACAACAAACAGTGGTTATACATATAAGGTTTCTAAGCTGTTGTTCCCTTATATTTTTCTGTTTAGCTAGAATTTTCTTTAATCCTAAAACAATCCCGAAAGCAATTGCCACACTAATTTGTTTGTCTGGTATTTCTATTAATATTTCTCCTGAAATAGAAGCTATTATTTTTGGAAAACCTTTCCATGTTAACATATCATAAAAGGCGTCCCCCCACATGTTTCCACTTTTTCCATCACGAAGAAGATAATTGATGGGAATCGTAATAAGACCTGAGAATCCACCTATTCCAAAGCTCATAAACAAGGCTTTGGCAATATTATCAAAATACCCCTTTTTTATTGAAAAGCATATAAACATTCCAATTATAATATTTACACCTACATACACCATAGACAAAGGGGATACAATTCCATATAACAAATGCCCTATCACGCATGTAATTACCACACCTAAAGGTCCTAAGAAATATGCTGAAACACAAGTTCCAATCACATCAAGCCACAAAGGCAAACTTAACCTTGCAGCCACAAATTTACATGTAACATTTATCATAATACAAAAAATAAGAATGAATCCCTCTTTTTTTAATCTCCACTTTGTTTTATCTTCCATAAAATCCCCCCTCTTTTTTTTACAAACCTATTTCTTATAAATTTTGTTACAGTACCACCTATTATATCGGCATTTTTTTCCATACCTATTATTTTTTTATAGAATTGATCACACTCCAATCCTATTTACTTCCTTTCATTTTGGTGTATAATGAATTATTACGTAACTTTAGGCAGATACAATGCTAGATTTTCACATATAGCATAAAGCAGCCTTGTCTTATAAAGAAAAAAATTTGTATATAATTCATTAAATTTGGCAACCTTAACAATAACAGTTTAGGTTGGGTGTAACAGCTTGGCCGGGTAGCTAAGCTGTTAGCCATGTAAAATATATTTCTAGAATTTATTTAGGGGGAAAATACTATGATTTACACCGTAACCTTTAATCCGGCAATTGATTATGTAGTAGAAACAGAAAATTTCCTTACCAATCAGGTAAATCGTTCTGAATATGAATCCATTTATTATGGTGGAAAGGGCATTAACGTATCTATTATCTTGCATCGTCTGGGAATTGCCACCAAGGCTTTAGGATTTCTTGCCGGATTTACAGGTAGAGAAATTATAGAAGGCATAGATACAAAAGGCATAGAAAACGATTTTATCCATTTAAAACATGGTCTTTCAAGAATTAATATTAAAATTAAAGCACATAAAACAAAAGAAGAAACAGAGCTAAATTGTCAAGGACCTGTTATTACCCCCGAAGATCTGAATATACTTTATAAAAAACTGACCCTTCTAACAGAGGATGATAAACTAGTTCTTGCAGGTAGCATTCCAAAGTCTCTTCCTGTAACCATTTACGGGGATATCATGAAATATCTTTCTAATAAAAATATTCCTATAACTGTAGATGCAACCGGAAACTTATTAAAAAATGTACTAGTTCACAAACCCTTTCTTATTAAGCCAAACAACCATGAGCTTGGACAATTATTTGATAAAAAAATAGAAACCAAAGAGGATATTATCTTACATGCAAAAGAACTACAAAATATGGGGGCAAGAAATGTATTAATCTCCATGGCAGGCAACGGTTCTATTCTTCTCACAGAAACTAAGGAAATTATCCAAATGCCAGCTCCAAAAGGCACTGTACAAAATTCCGTAGGTGCAGGTGATTCTATGGTTGCAGGTTTTCTTGCCGGCTATGAAAAAACGAAAGACTATTCTTATGCACTAAAACTTGGAACTGCTGCTGGCAGTGCTACTGCATTTTCCAAAGATCTAGCCACAAAAGAAGCAATTGAAAATATTTTCTGTGGGATTCAAGACAGGCAGTACCATACAGTATGCCACTGAGTATAAAAAAATGGAAAGGATTTTTTATGAGAATAACAGACTTATTAGCGGAACAATCCATTATACTACAAACAAATTTTAAAGACAAAATTTCTGCTATTGATTTCCTTGTTGAATTACAACAAAAAGCAGGTCACCTATCTGATAAAGATCAATATAAACAAGATATTTTAAAACGGGAAGAAAGTGGCTCTACTGCAATTGGCGAAGGAATTGCCATTCCACATGCAAAAAGTACAGGGGTAAAAAATGCCGGACTAGTAGCTGTAACCATTCCAAATGGTGTTGATTTCCAGTCCCTTGATGGTGCTCCCACCAATTTAATTTTTATGATTGCTGCTCCTGAAAAAGGGGAAAACCTTCATTTAGAGGTACTCTCCCGACTATCTACATTTCTTATGGACGATGCATTTCGACAAAGGCTTATGGACGCCAAAACGCCCAAGGCTTTTAGGGATATTATCACAGAGAAAGAGTCGGCAGAACTCTCTAACGAAGCTTCTTTGCAAGCTTCCACTTCAACCTCTGCTCGAGTTCTGGCGGTAACTGCTTGTCCTACAGGTATTGCCCACACATTTATGGCAGCAGAAGCCCTGGAAAAATCTGCAAAAAAACTTGGTTACTCCATAAAGGTAGAAACCAATGGTTCTAGTGGCGCAAAAAATGTATTAACCGCCGAAGATATTCAGGCAGCCGATGGAATTATTATTGCTGCGGACAAAAATGTAGAAATGTCTCGTTTTAACGGAAAACCTGTTTTAAGGACAAAGGTAGCAGATGGTATTCATAAAGCTGATGAATTGATTGAGACAATAATCCTGAAAAAAGCATCTATTTATTATCATCACTCTCAAGATTCCATAGAGCAAAATACAGAACAGGAATCCATAGGCAGACAAATATACAAGCACCTAATGAATGGTGTTTCTTATATGCTACCATTTGTAATTGGGGGCGGAATCCTAATTGCCCTTGCTTTTCTTTTAGACGATTATTCTCTAAACCCTGCCGGTTTTGGGTCAAATACACCTATTGCTGCCTGGTTTAAAAGCATTGGCGATATTGCTTTTCAATTCATGCTACCTATTCTCTCTGCTTATATTGCCACAAGCATTGCCGATCGCCCGGGTCTTTTAGCAGGATTTATTGGTGGATATATTGCCTCCCTTGGGTCCACATTTGCAGATCCCTCTGGTATGGAAACGGTATCTGCCGGTTTTCTTGGAGCTTTGGCTTCCGGTTTCCTGGCAGGATACTTGATTTTAGGCTTAAAAACGCTGTGTGCTTATTTACCGGAAGCTTTAGAAGGAATCAAGCCTGTTCTCATTTATCCCGTAGTTGGTCTTATTCTCATTGGCATTGTTATGTGCACCATTAATCCATTTATGGCATCAATCAATACGGTATTTACTAACGGCCTTAATTCCATGGGAGGAACCAGCAAAATACTTCTGGGATTTCTACTTGGAGGCATGATGGCTGCTGATATGGGTGGCCCTATAAATAAAGCTGCTTATGTATTTGGCACAGCTTCTCTAGCCAGTGGTGGTTTTGACATTATGGCAGCTGTTATGGCCGGTGGCATGGTTCCACCTTTGATAACTGCACTTTCCACCACATTTTTTAAGAATAAATTTACTGCTGAAGAAAGAAAGAGTGGATTTATAAATTATATTATGGGACTTTGCTTTATTACAGAAAGTGCCATTCCCTTTGCCGCCGCGGATCCTCTTCGTGTTCTTCCAGCCTGCATTGCAGGTTCTGCTACAGCCGGTGGTATCTCTATGCTTATGAATTGCACTCTACATGCTCCACACGGTGGTATATTTGTATTGCCGGTAATTGGAAATCCTTTTGGATATATTCTGGCATTACTGGCTGGTTCCGTTGTAGGAAGTATTCTACTTGGCATTTTAAAGAAACCGATTACTATTGGTGAGTAATCGGTAGCATCACCCTCATAGCACCCCATTTGTCTGCTAATGCAGACACCACTAAAAAAGAAGGAAGAGTATTATTATGGTATCAAAAAAAACAACTATTATAAATCAACAAGGGCTTCATATGCGCCCTGCAAGTGAATTTGCGAAGGTAGTTACTAAATATGATTGTAATGTAATCCTACGTATTAATGACAGGGATTTTAACGGAAAAAGTGTTATGAATATCATTAGCTCCTGTGCCAAATACGGTACAGAAGTTGAAATTATTTGTGATGGCCCAAAAGAGGAAGAAGCATTAAAAGAAGCTGTCGCTTTAATAGAATCCGGTTTCGGCGAATAAAAGTGAAGGAACAATCAAGGAAAGGTGAAAACTTGGTGATCAGTATGAAAAAAGGTATAGGTGCATCAGAAGGCATCGGAATTGGGTATATTTTAAAATTAGAAGAACCTATTCTAAATATTCCCAATTCCCCGGTTGAGAATGCTCATGACGAATTTATTCGTTTTCAAAACATCGTAAACATTTTTATAGAAAAAACGCTTGCAATGGCAAACATTTTAAAAATGCAAACAGGAGAAAAGGAAGCAGAAATTCTAGAAGGCCATGTAGCTATCATTCAGGATCCATCTATAATAGATGGGGTAAAAGAAAAAATTGAAGAAGGACTTTGTGCAGAGCAGGCACTTTCTAATGTATGTCAAACTTTTATTGACATATTTTCTGCCACAAAGGATCCCCTTACCATGGAAAGAATTACAGACATTGAGGATGTAAAAACAAGGATGCTTAAGCTCCTTATGGGTATAGAAGAAGTTTCCCTTGCAGCCCTGCCACAGAACACCATTCTTGTTGCAAAGGACTTCACACCTTCTATGACTGTAGGTCTATCTAAGAAGCATGTTATTGGTATTTTAACCGAGCTTGGAGGATATACCTCTCATTCTGCCATACTTGCACGTTCTTTAGGCATTCCTGCTGTGCTAAATATAAAAGACTTATTGCAGGAAACAAAAAATGGTCAGGAGGCAATTTTAGACGGTGAATCCGGAATAGTCTTCTTATCTCCGGATGCTGCAACCAAAGCTCAATACCAACAGGAGCAACAGACTTTTTTAGAAAATAAAAAATCCTTACAGACATATAAAGGAAAACCTACTTGTACAAAAGATGGGGTAACTGTAGATCTCTTATGTAATATAGGCTCCCTTAAGGATGCTAAGGATGCACTAGATTGTGACGGAGAAGGCATTGGATTATTTCGTACGGAATTTCTCTTTATGGAAAGAAATTCGCTTCCCACAGAGGAAGAACAATTTGAGGCTTATAAGGAAGTAGCAAAGATTTTTGGCAATAAACCCATTACCATTCGTACTTTGGATATTGGCGGGGATAAAGAAATCCCATATTTAAATCTGGAAAAAGAGGAAAATCCATTCCTTGGTTACCGTGCCATTCGTATTTGTCTTTCCCAGACTGATCTATTTCGAACACAGCTACGCTCCATACTTCGTGCCAGTGCATACGGAAATATTCAAATTTTACTTCCTTTTATTACCTCCTTGGAGGAGCTAAGAGCAGCAAAAGAAATTATAGAAGAAACCAAACGAGAATTGTCAGAAAAAAATATTCCTTTTAAGAAGGATATTCCCATTGGTGTAATGATAGAAACTCCTGCTGCCACATTAATTTCCCACTTATTTGCAAAGGAATCCGATTTTTTCAGCATTGGTACCAACGATCTCATTCAGTACACCATTGCAGTAGATAGGGGAAATACACAGATTTCTAATCTTTATACCCCTTATCACCCAGCTGTACTGCGTGCCATTTCTCATATAATTACCTGTGCAAAAAAAGAAGGAATCCCCGTTTGTATGTGTGGAGAAGCAGCTGCGGACCCACAATTAATTCCACTTCTTCTTTCTTATGGATTAGATAAATTCAGTGTTGGTCCTAATTCTGTTTTAAATACTAGAAAAATCATAGCTAAATGGGATAAAAAAAATGCGGATAGCTTAGCAACCCAAGTATCCGCACTTACTACAACTGACGAAATTAAAAAGCTCTTAACTTTACATTAACATCCCAAACCCCTCACTTGTGAGGGGTTTGGTTGGCTTTTATTATTCTTCTAATCCATATTCCGTTTCTTCTATTTTCACATATTTATCTTGAACCACAATAAATGATATCGTCTGTTCTCCTACACAATAATACTTTTCTCCATTTTCCCAAAAATCTTTCTGTAACTGTTCATTTTCTAACTTTCTAACCTTGCTTATTATTTCCAAAAGCTCATTTCTTTTTTCTTCACTTATGGTATTCCCATAAGCATCATCCACCATTACTGTGTGGTCCTTTAACATTGAAATCACTTGTATATGGTCTTCTTCCAGATTTTCCATATCCTCGTTTGGCTGTCCATCTATTTCCTTCCCCGCATGATTTTTCATATTAAGCAGATTTTCATTATTCCCTGTAAATAGTCCGAACTTTCCGATTCCAATGGCAAGTAGTAAAATTGCTGCCGCTGCCATATATTTTACATATTTTAGTTTACTATTATGATAATTTAGTTTTACTAAATTTTCTTCGGTTACCTGTTTTTTTAATCTATTGGCAAATTCCGCATCTGGTTTTATTCTGTGTGCTTCTTCCGCAAAATCCTTAAAAAATTGTTTTTCATCCCACATTATGCATCCTCCTCCAATAATTTTTTTAATTTCTCACGTCCTCTATGTAAATAAGAACGTACCGTAGCAGGCTTTGTTTTCATAATACTTGCAATTTGCTCTGTGGACAATTGCTCGTAGTAAAATAAAGTTATGGCTGTTCGATACTTTTCTGGCAATTGCATTACACTTTCCAATGCATAATCCGTTTTCTCCTCTGGTGCTACCATTTCCTTTACACTATCCAGCCCCTCTGTACGTTTATTCCAAACTGTAGTAAGAATAGACTTCCCTCTATTGCTACACACCGTAAGCAACCATGCTTTTAAATGCTCTTCATTTTCAAAAGTTTTTCCATTATTTATCTGTTGTAGAAGCCTTAAAAAGGTGTCCTGAACTACATCCTCTGCATCTTCCTTATTTTTCATCCTTACAAATGAAAGACGAAATAACATCACATGATATTGGTCTATAATCTGCTCTATTTCGTAATAATTTTCTCCACATTTTACCTTCACTATTTTTCATCCTTTTCCTTTTGGCTGTTTATTGTAACTATCTGCCACAATTCAAGGAAAATTATAACGAAAAGTAAACCTTATTTCAAGAATATACACTCGCAAAGAAGACAAACTTACAACGTAGCAGGTAAGCCCACGGCTAAGCTGTTACTAAACTTAATCCTTTTGGATTGCCAAAAATCCATCTATATTATAATATTTTACAAATCCTAGATTTTTTTCGTTACATACTTCTTCCATAATCTTTTCTACTTCTTTTTTGGAGAAGTCTTCTGCCACACGGATTACTGCAGTATCATTTTTCTCAATTTCCACTGCCAATTTTTCTACAGCCTCGGTTAAATCATTTGCCACCAAATCATTTTTTGTATAGTACTCATTCTCCATATCATCTGCCCAATATTCTGTAACATAATTATCTAAGAGAGCATCCTTATCTTGCTTTAATTGCACCTCTGCAACCTCATCGGACAAATTAAAATAGCAATTTTTGAAAATATCCCCATCATTATTTGTCACATCCATAGAGTACCACTTTCCATCCAATTTTATCCTATTCCATTCGTGATTTACACCTTCCATTGTTCCTGTGACAATAATTGCCTCTAAGCCGGCTTCCCTTGCAATCATCATAAAGGCTTCCGAATAAGACTCACATACACCTTTATTTTCCACTAAGATTCCATACGGAGTAAAGGAATGGACAAATTTTTCTGTGGCTTCACTATCTACTGTACCATCACTGTTAATGTAATCATAAATATCCATATTATATGTACTGTTTTCGCAAATATATTGATTTATGGCTTCCTCTTTTTGGTAGTCACTCATTCCACTACGAACCACCTCATTTGCAATTTCTTCAGCCTTCTTCAAGGAAGCTTCCTGCATCTGCTTGGTTTCCTCTTCTGATAATTGATAGGAAACTATGATTACATTTCGTTTATAATCATAATCCACGCTCTCCATAACTCCTATTAATGGATTTTGCGTATATGCCTCTAAGATTGCATCCTGTATTTTTTCTGTGTCTGCACTTTCCTGAAAATCTCCTATATAGATTTCTTCTTTATGATCTAACATATTAATGGCAATCCATTCACTTAAAGCAGAATTTGCATACACAGAATTCTTCAACTTATTTGAAATCTCAATGTCACTTTCAACATTTTCCGATTCCTTCTTCTTTTGATTTCCCTGCTGTTCTTCTTGACCATGGTTTCCTTCTTGCTCATTTTCCGGTTTCTTAGTTTCTTTTGGTGCATGGTTCTCTGTATCTTCTCCTTCACCATCCGGCAAATAAGGAATATCTATATCAACCTTAGAAACAGTGGATTTACTTGCTAATGCATCTTCTCGCTGTGTAACCAGTTCCACATCCTCTAGAAATTCATCATACTCCATGCCTTCAAAAAATATAGCCGGCATTTCAATATCTAAATTCTTTACTTTGGCGTCAATCATAATTCTTCCGTCTTCTAAAAGACTAACCGTTGCCTGATGATACTGAATTAAATATTCTCCCATGGAACCGTCTTTCATTTCCATATTTACATATGCAGGTAAATCCAAGCTTGTATCCCCTTCATAATTTTTCTCAAAATCACCTACACTATAAGGAATCTGATGGGCAATTTCTTGCACATTACACATATTACTTAAGCCGGAACATTTTCCATCATACGACTTTGCAACCACAAAAAAACAGTCGTCTTCATGTAATCTGGAATTCATAACATAGTCCTGTGCATCTGCCACCTCAGTATCTCCGTATGTTTCCTGAAATCGCTTTTCGGATTCTATGGTAGAAGTAAAATTATCATACGTACAAGATAATTCTTGCGTACTTACCTCTAGTGAAGGGTAATCTAAATCTGTATATCGTTGATATACCTCATAATAATCTGCCCCTTCTACCTCTGTCCAGCTTAATACATACTCTCCATTTTTATTTACGGATTGTCGTAAAGTAGGCGTACTTAAATCTCTTTTTATTGTAAATACTGTTACAACTGGTTTCTCCAAGGCTTCTCCTGTTTTTAAATCCTTGTATCTCACAAGCCAGAACTTGCTTCTGCTTCCCCAAGTACCATCATCAATGCTCCCACTATCCTCTCCACAATAATACATCATAGAAGGCTTTATGATAACTGTTCCTTTTGTGTAATCATCCGAATATTCTACATCTACGTCCACATAAGCATTCTCTTTCAACTCACTATCGTAAAATACCTCAAAAATATTATCACAATCATTTGCAACCTCTATGGGCAAATCTTTAAAAACAAATATATGGTCCTGTTCCAAATTATATAAAGGTTCTGTGTATTCTATACTTTCTTCATTTTTGTATTTTGCCTTTATTTCCGTTACCATTTCCACTGATGTTTGTTTTTTTTCCATAAAGTCAGATAATAGTGTTGATTTTTCTTCTGATTCTCTGGAAGCGTTCTTGTCTTTCTTTGCCGAATCACTGCATCCACTTAATATTGCAATGCAACATAGTCCACATGCAACAATTTTTTTAAAATTCTTCTGCATACCTCATCCTCTTTCCTTTTCTGGTAACAGTCTGCTAAAGCTGAGCTGTTCCGTTGTTCTACTAATAACACTGGTCAGTTTCAAAAAATGTTGCATGATGTATAAAATTTTTTTTACAATCCAGCCAAAGCTGATCTGTTACGTTTAATAATTTAGATCCTAACTGTATTATTAAAACTTTCCTCCACAAACGCAATCGTATCTTTTGTTAATTCCTGCATCTCTGGTGTTGTTAGAGCCAAAACTCCAAAAGCATGATAACTATCCTTCATTTCTACCAATTTTGCTTTTCCTCCCAAATCCCTTACCCTTCTGTACATTTCATGTGCATCCTCATTTAAGCTTTCATTATAATCACAGGTTAGAAACAACGGTGGAAAATCTGTAAAATCCCCACATATAGGGGAAACATATGGATGATTGGGATCCGCATTACCTACATATAGTATTTTTAGTGGTTCTGAACACCCTGGTCTTACAATCAAATCTATATTTGTGTGTGTGCCACGTTTTACCTGCCCACTAAAATCTGTTACCGGGCTGTGGGCAACAATACAAGAAGGCATTTTCTTCTTTTCATTCCTTGCCTTTAGGGCCGTAACCAAGACCAAAGAACCACCTGCACTCTCGCCAAACAAGGCTATTTTACTATTTGGATATTTTTCTAAGATTGCTTCATATGCAGCAAAACAATCGTTTACACCTGCAGGATATGGATGCTCCGGTGCTAAGGCATACTCAATTGCAATCACCCTTCTTCCTGAGTAATTGGCTAACATAGAGCAATATCCTTTGCAAACAAACGCACTTCCTAACACAAATGCCCCACCATGAATATATACAAATATATGATCATCCTTTATAACCTTAGGTGTTGTTAGCATACAAGGCACCCCACCTAAAACTATATTTTCATAGGTTACTCCCTTTTCTTTATGGAGAAATCCATATACAAAGTTATTAATCTTTCTTGTTTTTTTCCAATTCACTTCTAACATATGCTCATCAAAGCCTAATACTCTAGCAGTTTTTTCAATTATTCTCTTACTTTTTTCCATTTCCTTACTAACTGCCTGTCTACTTTCAGTCCCCATAACTATCTCCCTTCAAATAAGGGCAATCAGTTAACTGATTGCCCTCTTATTAATATATTATATTTTACTAGTTTTAATCTAATATCAGTTCCGTTATGTCTGCCCATTTACCATACCAAGCGGAACAACTTAGTCACTGGCTAAATCGTTACCCTTTTTATTTTGCATTAGCCGGCTCAATATTTACATTTTTTCCTTTAATCTTTGAGCTCTTCATAACTTCTATTACCTCATGAGCATATTCTCTTGGCACCTCTACAAATGTATATTTATCGAACATATCAATGGTTCCAATTAATTTTCCTGGCATTCCCGTTTCTCCGGCAATGGCACCAAGGATATCTCCCGGACGAACATTTTGCTTCTTACCTATGTTAATGAACAAACGAACCATTCCCTCTTCTGCTCCTGTATCACCATAATCTACTGTAGAAGTCTCTTCACTTCCTGAGTTTTCGCCCATTGCAGCAAATAAGAAAGCAGCTGCCAAATCTAAGGATGTATACTCTTCTTCATTTACTTTTTCTTCAATAATATCAATCATGCGACTTAAATCTTCATTCTGAATAATATTATCTAGCTTACTCATAATTTTTTCAATCTTAGTATCTGCAACATCATTAGCAGAAGGTACCTTCTTTGCGATAATCTTTGTTTTACAATATCTTTGAATATCTCTTAATTTATATACTTCTTTTCCTACAACAAAATTAAAGGCAATTCCCGTTCTTCCTGCACGACCGGTTCTTCCAATACGATGCACATAATATTCATCATCCTGAGGGATGTCATAATTAAACACGGCTTCCACATCATCCACGTCAATCCCTCTTGCTGCCACATCTGTTGCCACAAGAATATCTGTTTTTCCATTACGAAAACGATTCATAACTCTGTCACGTTGCTGTTGTTTCATGTCTCCATGCAACCCTTCTGCAAAATATCCTCTTCCCTTTAATTCTTCCACTAAGGTATCAACGCCACGTTTTGTATTACAAAAAACAACAGATAACTTTGGTGCATAAATATCTAACAAACGAGATAAAACCTCGCTCTTATTTTTCGGTCTTACTTCATAATAGTATTGCTCTACCTTTGGTACGGTAAGTTCTTTCTTTACAACCTTTACAATCTCGGCATTTTTCTGGAATTTTCTAGCTATTTCCATAATAGGCTTTGGCATTGTGGCTGAAAACAAAACTGTCTGACGTTCCTCTGGTATTCCACTTAGAATAGTCTCAATATCCTCACGAAATCCCATATTTAACATTTCATCCGCTTCATCTAATACCATCATATTAACATAATCAAGCTTCACTGTTTTTCTTCTCATATGATCCATAACACGTCCGGGTGTTCCAATCATAACCTGTGTTCCTGATTTCAGAGAACGAATCTGCTTTACTATATCCTGTCCACCATAAATAGGTAGTACCTTAATTCCATGCATAAATTTTGCAAGTCTTCTAATTTCCTCTGCAACTTGAATTGCAAGCTCCCTGGTAGGACATAAAACAATAGCCTGTAAATGCTTATTCTTTGGGTCGATTTTTTGTAATAAAGGAATACCAAAAGAAGCGGTTTTTCCTGTTCCGGTCTGTGCCTGCCCAATCATATCCTTTCCGGATAATACAACCGGTATAGCCTTTGCCTGAATAGGGCTGGCCTCTTCAAATCCCATTTCTGCTACTGCTCTTTGTATCTGGGGTATCAAATCTAATTCTTCAAACTTAACTGTTTCCATAGTTCCTCCTATTTAAAATAAAACATTTACATGCCTATGCTTACATTCCCATCATAATAGTAAAGCAAGGGGGCTATACTGTTACTTTTCGTCTAATATATATATTCATTTGCTACTTTATAAGTATATAAAGTAAAAGAGCATTGCAAAACCTCTGCAATTGCCCCTATCTGTCGTAACCAATCTCAAAACACTTTTGCTAGTATATCACGTTTCCTCTTTCCCTGTCAACAGACTTTTTTATTGGACAAATAACACAACTGTTAAAAAAATACACAGAGGTTTTTATATATTTTTTCACGTTTTGCAATATTTTTAACAAAAAACTTTCGATTTTGTTATTTTCTCTTGCGTCTTGTAATGGTTGTAAGTTATAATGGCATAGTTGGCACTTGATATTTAATTGCTACATTTCCCCCAAAGGAGTTTTAAATTTATGAAAAAGATTGAAAGATTACTTAGTGTTCTCAAGAAGAAGGTTGTTTTTATCCAAACACACAACTACCCGGATCAGGATGCTTTAGCCACTGCACAAGGGCTAAAGATTTTATTGGAACACTATGGAAAACAGGCAGTGGTCTGTTATAAAGGTGAAATAGATAAATACAATACCATTAAAATGATCGAACTATTAAAGCTGGATATTGTACCTATAGATACCATTGAATTTCAGCCCAATGACGAGATTATTCTTGTTGACTGCCAGCAAGGAAATTCTAACTTAACAGAGTATAATGGTAATATTGTAGCTTGTATAGACCATCACAAGCTTCAAGACCAAGTACAATACCTATATAGTGACATTCGACCTGACGTTGGTGCTTGTGCAACCATTATAGCTACCTATTTTACTGAAAACAATATCCCTATGGATCCCTTATTATCTACTACTCTTACTTATGGCATTCGCATGGACACCAGTATGTTATCTCGCTCCGTTTCAGATTTAGATTTAAAGGTTTACTGTGATTTATACAAAACAGCTAACCATCAAATACTCCGTCAACTAGATACCTGCACCTTAAAGCTAAAAGATTTGGATATGTATTATAATGCCATTGCTAACTTGAAAATGTATGGTTCTCTTGGCTTTATTGACTTAGGTGAAAATTGCTCTGAATCTCTTATGGGACAGATTTCAGATTTTATGTTAACCCTTCGTGAAATTGATATTGTGGTTACACATTCCTACCGTGACAATGGCGTAAAATTTACAGTAAGAAGCAATCGTATAGAACTAGATGCTTGTAACATTATCCAAATAGCTCTGGATACATTTGGAGATGGTGGTGGACATGCCACAATGGCTGCCGGATTTGTACCTAATATTCCTAATCACTCTGTGGCATTAAAAATTTCCAGTATAGCAGAGGAACGCATTACCAATTATGTGTGCGAAAAACTAAATTGGCCAAAAGAAAAGAAAATTCGCTTTAAAAAAATTCGCCAATTACTAAATAGCTGGACTCCACCAGAAAGCTTAGCTTAGTATGAATAATAAATTACCTATAAAGGGAGCAAACACATTTCTCATGTGCCTGCTCCCTTCCTTTTATTCTTACATAACTACCAGCTTATTTTCTTTTACCGTAAGTGTAATGGTATCCCCCATAGATACCTGCTCGGAAAGAATCAATCTGGCTACTAAAGTTTCCACATGCTTTTGTAAATATCTCTTTAACGGTCTTGCTCCATAGGCCGGATCGTATGCTTCCTTGGTAATAAAATCCTTTGCTGAATCGGTTAATTCCAGTTTTAATTCTTTGTCTTTTAACCGTTTATTCAAATCTTCTACTATTAGATGAATAATTCCTTCTATATTATTTTTCGACAATGGTTTAAATAAAATTGTTTCGTCTAACCTATTTAAAAACTCCGGCCTAAAGTGCCCCTTTAATTCTTCCATGACCAAAGCCTCATTTTCCGGTTTTATCTCTCCATCCTCTCCAATTCCATCTAATAAATAAGAAGATCCTATATTAGATGTCAAAATAATTATAGTGTTTTTAAAATCTACGGTTCTGCCTTGAGAATCGGTTATTCTACCATCATCAAGAACCTGCAGTAAAACATGGAATACATCCGGGTGTGCCTTTTCAATTTCATCAAAAAGCACCACGGAATAAGGTTTTCTTCGAACTGCCTCTGTAAGCTGTCCACCTTCTTCATATCCCACATAGCCTGGTGCCGCGCCAATTAATCTGGAAACAGAATGCTTCTCCATATATTCGCTCATGTCTATTCGCACCATGGCTTGTTCATTATCAAATAAACTCTCAGCCAAAGCCTTTGCTAACTCTGTCTTACCTACACCTGTTGGCCCAAGGAACAAGAAGGAACCGATTGGCTTGGTAGGATCCTTGATTCCCGCTTTCGAGCGAAGAATGGCGTCAGCTACCTTTTCCACTCCTTCTTCCTGTCCAATTACCCGCTTATGCAATTCTTTCGGAAGCTGTAATGTTTTTTCCCTCTCACTTTCCGTAAGTTTTGCAATCGGTATACCTGTCCACCTGGAAATGATGCGGGCAATTTCTTCTTCACTGACATTCTCGTGAACAAGCTGATGATCCTCCTTTTTTAAACGTTCTTCCTCCGTTTCTAATTCCTTTTCAATTTTTGGCAATTCCCCATACTGTAACTGTGCCGCTTTTTCCAAATCATAATTTCTCTTGGCGATCTCCATTTCATTACGGGTCATTTCTAGTTTCTCTTTCAATTTCTGTACTTTCTCAACGGCTGATTTTTCATTATCCCACTTTGCCTTATATCCGGCAAAATTCTCGCGCAGTACAGCTAACTCCTGTTGTAAATTCTCCAAACGTTCCTGACTTAAATTGTCTGTTTCTTTCTTTAAGGCAGCTTCTTCAATTTCCATTTGCATAATCTTACGACTTATATCATCCATATGTGTAGGCATGGAATCTAACTCTGTTTTGATTAAGGCACAGGCTTCATCTACCAAATCAATTGCTTTGTCTGGAAGAAAACGATCCGAAATATAGCGATTGGATAAGGTGGCAGCAGATACCAAAGCTCCATCCGTAATTTTTACTCCATGAAATACCTCATAACGTTCCTTTAACCCACGTAAAATGGATATGGTATCCTCCACCGTTGGTTCCGCAACCATCACAGGCTGAAAACGTCTCTCTAAAGCTGCATCTTTCTCTACATACATACGATACTCATTTAAGGTTGTAGCTCCGATACAGTGTAATTCACCTCTAGCAAGCATTGGCTTTAACATATTCCCTGCATCCATACTTCCCTCTGTTTTTCCTGCACCGACAATGGTGTGTAATTCATCAATAAATAAAATTATTTCTCCATCACTATTTTTTACTTCTTCTAATACAGCCTTTAAACGTTCTTCAAATTCACCACGGTACTTTGCTCCTGCAACTAATGCTCCCATATCTAGAGCAAAGACCTTTTTATTTTTAAGCCCATCCGGCACATCTCCACGAACGATTCGCTGTGCTAGTCCTTCTACTACCGCTGTTTTTCCAACTCCAGGCTCTCCTATTAGAACCGGATTATTCTTAGACTTTCTGGATAAAATGCGAATTACGTTTCGAATTTCACTATCTCTTCCTATAACCGGGTCCAGTTTTTGTGCCTTTGCTCTTTCAACCAAATCATATCCATATTTCTCTAAGGTGTCATAGGTCGCCTCCGGATTATCTGTTGTTACTCTTTGATTTCCTCTTACTGAAGCCAATGCCTGTAAGAATCGTTCTTTTGTTATTCCAAAGGCATTCATTACCCCTTTCACTTCTTTTCCCGGTTGTTTTAAAATACTTAAAAATAAATGCTCTACAGAAACGTAGGTATCACCCATTTTCTGTGCTTCATCTTCTGCATAAATTAATGCCTTATTCAAATCATTCCCTACATACACCTGCCCACCGGATACTTTTGGTAGCTTTCTCAATAGACCTTCCACCTGTGCCTCATAAACTTCCGGCTGAATCTCCATTTTTTCAATTAATTTTTTTATCAAACTATCCTCTATGGTTAACAGACTATATAATAAATGCTCCTGTGTTAACTCCTGGTGTCCATAATCATAAGCAATTTTTTCACATTTTTGTACTGATTCCATAGATTTCTGGGTAAACTTATTAATATTCATAATTCTCAACCTCCAATTCTAAGCAAACGTTATATTTGTTATACATAAACTATAACACGCATTTTTATCTTTGGCAAGAATTTTTTACAGTTTTTCCCCCAGCTAAGCAATGTGAATGAATTAAGCTCCAAGCATTAACACTTGGCTTAAACTGTTACCTTCCCATTATCCCACGTAGCTACTCATGGCCATGGGATATTTATTTAAAAAGCTTTCGGAAACGAATTCCTTGTCTTTTACATGTTCTTTATTATCCATATCTGATTTTAGGAAAAACTGATAGCGCATGTTGCTATCTCCAAATAAACCTACCGGGTCATCCCATGTAGCATCTAAGTTATACCATTTTCCCTCCACCTTCACAATATTCCATGCATGTAATCCACCTTGTGCAGTACCGGTAACCACCCTACATGGTACACCTGCTTCTGTAAGCATTTTGTATATTAGCACTGCATACCCCTGACAAGCAGAGGAACCCTTTACCATGGCATAATAAGGGGAATTTAAACTGGTTGACATATCATAATTCGTATGATTGATAACATAATCATGTACTTTCTTTATAATCTCATAGTCTGATAGTTTTTCTATATTCATTTCCTCAAGAACCTTTTTTACCATTTTATGAGTTTCCTCTGTCTGCTCTTTGGTTTCTAAATATTGCATTTCATATATAACCTTATATTTTCTTCCATATCCAGTCATGCTCACATGGGATGCTTTATGAATATATCGCATATAGTCTCCATCAGAGGATGTATTTTTTTTATCAATTTTAAATGCATTTGTAATGCTTTCCACCACAAATTCTTCAATATCTTCCCCAGATCCAATGTATGTTAATTCAATTATTTCCTCACCATTTAACATTCCTTCTCTTAACTTTTCTACATATGCATTCTTTTCTTCCTCACTCATATCCCATTTCATATAAGAAGAAAACATTTCATATTTTATTTCCAAAAAACCGCCTGCCAGCAATACTAATCCCAAACAAAAAATTAATCGTATCATCCTTTTCACTGGTATTTCCTTCCCCTTCTATACTTCATTTACTTTTTTCAAACCAATTCCTGCACATCCTCGGGTCGCATTTTTCTTTATAGAACAAACTATCATATAAAGGAACAAATTCGTGCGCATCCTTGGGTCGCATTTTGCTTTATAGGACGAACTTTCCTATAAAGATTAGGGTGTCAAAAGCACATAACCTAAATTGCACTTGTCAAATTGCACAACAATAAGATAACAATTTGCAGATGGTGTCCGTGCCAGACAAACACAAGCAAACGATAGGAGATTTTTGCCCAATTTTGTGAGTAAGCGCAAATGTTGGAGCACTGTTTGAGCGTAGCAAGTTTGCGGAAACATTTGCTAATAGGCGACGGAGCAAAATG
>JAFQAU010000271.1 GCA_017399885.1 Lachnospiraceae bacterium | reverse complement strand
TAAAGCCAATGGGCTTCCTGCTTCACAGACCTCGCAACCTACTATCTCCACAGGCGTGACTTCGGGTAGTTCCTACCCTAGTTGACGCATTCATCCACTCAGCTAAAGCTAACTGGATTTCTTCTAAATTTCTTTAAAACTGTTTTTTGTTTCCCTAAATTGATCAGGACGCCTATTGTACCCTAACCTAAATTAGTTTGCATTTCTTCATTTCATTATCAACTAAGGCTGCCCAATGAAAAGGTGCTGTATTCTTTACATCTAATTTAATGGTTCACAGATTTTGTACTGGTCAACTTTCCTTGTGCGCCTTTGTTTCTTTGTTATTTGTGTTTATAATTTCATCTTTAATAACTTCTTACTATTTTTTCATCTCTCCCTTCTAAATTAAATTCATAAACCACCTATCATCTAAAGCTAATAGGCAATATTTTGGCATACAAAAGGATTTCCCTAGTGAAACATAGTCCTGTACTGAATAGTTATAACAGTTCAACGAAGAAAGGGAACTGTTACGAATAATAACAACTTTTGTTACTGTTCCCAAATTCCCTGTGCCCAGTAACCAGCTTTTTTCTATGAAATAATATATTGATAATAAGCATTTCACAACTTACAATTCAAAGTTGATTGTTTCCACCTATACATAATTGATAAGGGAAGCTATCGTCTAATGTAATGCTTTTACTTCATGAATTGGAATACTCCAGCCAGAAAGGCTTTTACTTGAATAACTAGAAATGTTTATCGAAGATACATATATTCACTTATTGAAAAAATACATGTTTCGTAGTAAGAAAACCAAGGAATCTAAAATAACGCTCTCTATATCATTGATAAAATGCACCCTATTTCATTTCTTAGTGTTTTATCTAATCTTTAGACATATATATTTCGTTCCTTTTGTATGCCAACAAGACAGTATTATAGCCCTATAATTTATTTCTGACAATTCGCAATATCACTAAATTTTCTTGAGAAATTTCTATTATTCTCACATGTCACAGTTTTGCCTTGGACTGACCTGTTACGTTGTAAGTGCATTTTAATGGCATTTTCCCATCTTATATGCTAAAATAAAACTATTCAGCAGGATCGCATTCTGTCACGTTGTAAATCCATATAAAATATACCATGTTAATACCTGGGCAGTCAGCAAATTGATTGCCCCTACCTGAACTGTTATTCAAAAATAGCAAAAAAGGAGGGAATGCAATGAAGGACACAGAAACACAAATTCGTAATTTGGAAGAAAAAGTTGCTTTTTTGGAATCTGAGATTGAAAATTTAAAGTTTCACTTACAAAAGCAATCTTCTTTTAATTCTGAAAATATACCAAACAACTTAACTCAATCAAGCAGAAATAACTTTCAATCAAATGTGCCCTTACAGGCACAGCCTGTTACGGAACTGTTTAACAATAAAAGGGTAAATACGCAACAAGATTGTTTTTCTCAAAATCAGTCTTTTAGACAACCCTTTAACAATAATAAAGAAAACATACAGCAAGATTACTTTTCCCAAAATCAGTCTTTTAGACAACCTTTTAACAGTAATGAACAAAACATTCAACAGAATTACTTTTCTCAAAATCAGGCTTTTAAACAACCCTTTAACAGTAATGAACAAAGCTTTCAGCAGAATCAGTTTTATCAACCAAGGGCAAAGAAAGATTGGGAAAAGACAATTGGAAAAAACGTAGTTGGTATTATTGCCTCTACATTAATTTTTATTTCTCTTATACTATTTAGTTCTATTATTTTTAAGGACTTAAGTGATACAAGTAAAACTATTTTGCTTTTTTTGGGTAGCTTTTCCGTTCTAGGCATAGGATTCTTTCTGCAAAAGAAAATGGCAAATACCTTTTCTCTATCTGTAATTGGTTGCGGAATGGGATGTATTTACTTATCTCTTATTATTTGTCATATAAAGTTTTATTTTGCATCACAAATTGTCTTATACCTTTTATTTTTAGGTTGGGTATTGGGAATGGCGTTTTTGTTTCATAAATTACAAAGTACCATACTGTGTGTCATTGGACAGATTGGGCTTTCCATATCCATATTGTTTGGAATTTTTACCGTACACAGGGACGTATGGTTATGGTTCTCCCTTTGCTTATACACAGTAGTTGCAGATATTTTATATTTTTATATATGTAATTTGAAAACACATAAATTCTCCATGCATTTTATCAATATATGTACGCAATTTCACCTATTGCTTATTACACTACATAATAATGATTTATACCAAAGAATTTTAGAACCGGAAACTTCTTTTGCCATTAAATTTTTCTTTTACCTTATTGGATGTGTTATCTTTGTTTTTCTTTTATATTACATGTATTTCTATATAAGAGAAAGCTTTGGAATCAAAAGGACAGTGGAGCATAATGGAATCACACATTCTTCCTTCTCTCGTTTGCACATTCAAAATGGAACCTTATGCGGAAAGAACAGTTATGAGGTACTCTCCTTTGTAAGTTTAATAAGCACCTACATAGGTTTTACCAGCATTAAAAATCTTATTTGGGAAGATTTATATTCCTCAGATTTACTGAAGAAATATGCCTTCGCTATCTGTGATTGGATGCAGTTTATTTTTGTTTTGACTTTGCTTATTTCCATTATTGTTTTTGTGGAATGGGTTCGTCATGCTAATAAACAAATAACCAATAACGGAACACAAGTATTATTACGTATGAAAAGTTTATTTCACACATGTATGATACCATTTTTGCTTATTTTATTTATAATAAACAGCTTTGAAATTGATCTGGAAGAACAGGGTATTCTTTTATTTACTTCCCTTGCTCTTCTCTGGTATGGATTTGCAAAGGCCGGCAATTTATATCGAATAAGTGGATTTATGATTTTTGTTTTACATACTATATGTTTTGTAGATGCACCATTTTATATTTGGCTTATTACACTTTTTGCTTACGTGGCAGTATATTTCATTTGGGCAAAATACAAAAAATATTACAGCAAACACTATAAGGCTATGCTATATGCTTTGACTTTTATTTTTAGCCTAATGTTTTATTCAGAATTTTTAAATATATGTAAACTAGAGTTTCCACATAGCGGCTATGAGGTATTTTTCTATATTCTCTTGGTTACACCATTGCAAATTGCTGTGCTTAAAACAAGCTTTATTCGAAGCTGGGTAAATCCAACAATAAGAGAACAGAACATGTATATACTGGCTCGTGGTATTAATCTATTTTTATTAGTTTTAGGAACCTCTCAATTTTATAGACCTTTTCCAATTTGGATCTATGTGTTACTAATTTTAATTACCTCTGCCCTTTGTAGTGTGGGTATGCAAGAGTTATTAAAAGAGCATCCCGATTCTTTGCTAACCGGATTCTTTGTAGGCTTTAAATATACTACTTTTATTTATGCCATTATAAGAAGTACACATTACGATAAAGGTATTTTTATCAGCATTTCTTTGCTTATTATAGCAATTGTCTTTATTTTGCTGGGATTTATCTATAAGCTAAAATCTTTTCGTATTTATGGCTTGTCCCTTACTATGATAAGTGTGGTTAAATTGGTTCTTGTTGATATTAGTCACGAAAATACCATGCAAACGGTTCTTGCATTACTAATCTGTGGAACACTTTGCTTTGGCATTAACTTTATCTATAATGTACTGAGTAAGAAATTCGGTGATTAACACCTGTTTATTTATAGGACGAGCTTTTATAAAACAGATAAGAACCCTCCAATTACCAACCATATGGTCCATTGAAGGGTTCTTTATTTTCCTACTCTATTGTAAAGCTTGCTTTAACACTTCCAGATTTTCTTCCATAGCTTTTAAATACGTGCGTCCCTGCTCTATATCCTCCATTGTGACAGATTGTAGGGAATCCATAACAAGAATACTTTGATTCTTATCCTTTGTATTTTCTATAATAGCCTTTGCTACTGATTTATCAGAATTTTCCATTACCAATACGGACTGTAGCTGCAATTCATCTATCTTGCCTGATAAAAATGCTATCGTTTCAAAGCTTGCCTCTGTTTCTGCACTACATCCATCAAATGCTGCATAATATGGAATATGATAATCCTCTACCATATATCTAAATGGGAATCGATCCCCAAATATTAATGCTTTCTTAGTAGCTCTCTGGGCTACATTCTCATACTGTTCATCAAGTCTTTCTAACTTTTCTTCATAGACTTCACTATTTTTCTCGTATTCTCTGGCACTGTTCTTATCCATGGTTGCGATTATATCTGTCAAATCATCTACAATATCCTGTGCTTCATCCAAGGACAACCAAATATGCTCATCATACAACTCATGCTCTTCGTCATGATCATGGTCATCATCTTCTTCATGATCATGTTCTAAAATATCTTCTCTCACTAAATCCATTAGCTTAACTACCTTCTGATTGTCATTGGTAGATGTTTTTGTTGCCTCTTCCACCCATCCATCTGACTCTCCACCAACGGTAATAAATAAATCACAGTCAGAAATGAGAATCATATCTTCTGCTGTTGGCTGGTAATTGTGCAAATCTCCACCATTTTTTAGCAACAGGTTAAGCTCAAATGTTTGATTGTCATCCCCTAATATATTTCTTACCCAATCATATTGTGGAAATGTTGTACAAACAATCTGGTATTTATCTGCATTTTTCTCCGTTCCCTGGGTTGCTTTATTTACATTGCTCTCAGCTGCTTCCTCTGTGGCAGAGGCCTCTGTATTATTCAGTTTTGTTTCAGAAATTCCTATATTTTTATTTTCACCATTACCACAGCCTGTTACCCCTGTCATAGCAAAAATCAATGCCATTCCTATGGCTCCCAATGTTTTCTTTCTCATAATTTACACCAAACTTACCAAGCATGTTGATTTTGATAAGCACAAACACAAGGGATGAAAGATACGTGTTTGTCTATTTTACCTTTCCTTTAATTTTCTCTCATCCTTTGTAACAGTTCAGTGAAGTGGCTAAACTGTTACCATTCTTTTACTTATTTCGCATACTTTCATTTGCAATAATTGCAAATCATTTGCATTTTGTATTATAACCATCTTATGTTCATTTGTCAACTGCTATGGCTTTCACTTTACTAATTTGGAGTAAGAATTATATCCAACAAATCATTAAATGATATTTTTTCATCAACAATCTGTATTTGTCTGGCATTTACATCTATTCTTGCAACCAGTCCTGTTTTCTTTAAATATTCTCCTTTACAAAAATATACCACCGTAGCCATTTCTCCCGGCTTAACCTGGTGCATTTTACGATCTAATTCTTCCTCCATCTCAGGAGACAATATAATCTTTTCCACATATATTTTTTCTTTCTTCTCCATGGCCTCGCTAAGACCCCTTATTGCCGCAAACGGAGCAAATTGCTTTGCCCTATTTTCCAATGACATTTTTATCCTAGGTTTACTCCCCACTTTTATGCCCCCCTATTTGACGATTTCTCTCTCTTGTAGTAGCAGCTTCCTGTAGATTCATGCCTTTTAATATAGCATTTTTCCCAAATTTCTTTTTTATATCTATCATTGCTTTTTGCATTTTTCTGTTCTTTTCCAATTCATCCTGATCTATCAAAAAGTTGTATTGACGATATTCTTCTTTGACCACCTTATTACAGGTAATATTCAACCTTCGAATGGGAACCCTTTTATTTATTATGCTGTCATATAACTTTACTACCTCCGGTATAATTACCCGATCCGCATTGGTCTCAAAATCAAGGCTTACTGTTCCATGTGCAGGATTTATATTCACTGTATTGGTGTATCCAATATGCAAGGTAATAGATTTGGTAATTAAATTCTTATCTACCAAATCCAAACACAACAAATCCATCATTTCTTTTACAATAAGTCTTCCTTCCTGAAAATTATAATCTCTCATTAATACCTGCCCACTGGATATAGAGTTGGTCTTTGGCTCATATGCCTTAATATGCGCAATTGTAGTAGGCTCTCTTCCCCACGCATGGTCTATTAACAGTTCCGCGTCTACGCCAAATAGCCCATAAAGGAAATCCTCATCTGTTCTGGCAATATCGCCCATAGTTCGAATATAATAACGTTCCAATTGCCTTGCAATTCCTGCTCCCACCCTCCAAAAATCCGTAAGCGGCTTATGATTCCACATGGTTTTTCGATAAGTCTCTTCATCTAACTCCCCTACAAAATCCGGTGCATTTTTTGCTGTTATATCTAGTGCAATTTTCGCAAGATACAAATTAGTTCCTATTCCACATGTTGCACGAAGGCCTAGGCGTTTGTAAATTTCCTCCATTAGCTTTAAACCCAATTCTCTGGCTGTCATATGATACAATTGCAAATAATCTGTCACATCTAAAAATGCTTCATCAATAGAATATACATGGATATCCTCTTTTGAAATATATTCCAAATAAATCCCATATATTTCTGCTGAATAATCGATGTATTTCTGCATACGCGGTGGTGCCATAATATATTCTATATCCTTTGGTATCTGAAATACACGACAGCGGTTGGGTATCCCTAATGCTTTCATGGCAGGTGTGATTGCCAGACAAATAGTTTTATCACTGCGACCGGAATCTGCCACTACTAACTTGGTATTCATTGGATCCAGCCCTCTCTCCACACATTCTACAGATGCAAAAAAAGATTTTAAATCAATACATACATACCACCTGTGTTCCATAAATCCACCCCCTTTATCCATAGATACGGTGGGCAAAGCAAATGCATAAACCTACCGAAACGATTACTACTTAATATGAACTATAACATACTCTGCCGGCGCACTGGTTTTCACAGGAAATCGCCAGCCTGCTACTCCTGAGCTTACAATTGCTGTAAAATCTTCCATTTTCTTCTGCCCATAAACCCCTTCGCCAAAAGGGATCACCTTTAATAATAAGTTAATGGGAAATAACTGACCACCATGGGTATGTCCAGATAACAACAAATCCGTCCCCTGTTCTTTATTTTCCTTATAATCTAAAGGCTGATGATCTAGTGTAAGAATAAAATCCCTCTTATCCATATTTTCATATAAGGTATCCAATCCTTTTCTACTTCCCATGGAAACATCCTGCCTTCCTACTAACACAAAATCATTGGTAAGCTCATATGCACTGTCCTGTAAAATAATTATATTATTCTCTTCCATGGCTTTACACAATTCTTGCTGGGTAAAACTACTACTTGACGTATAATTTTGCAGATCATGATTTCCATAAACAAAAAATACACCATATTTACTATCTAATGTGCCTAAAACTGAAAACAACTCCTGCATTTGTGCTTTTGTAGTATCCTCATCTACCATATCTCCACAAAGTACAACCACATCTACAAGGCTTCCATTAACCTTTTCAACCATTCTTTGCAGTTCTCTCTTGTCAATGGAAATTCCATAATGGATATCCGATAACAATGCTACACGATACCCTTCTTCTGCAATCTCTTTTTTAGTTTCTACCACATAGGTAGTCTCTACCACATGATGCATATTCCAATATCCAAAAATCAGCATACCCAAAGTTGCTATCATAGGTAGAATACTTAGCCTATTGAGAACTTTCCACCAAGTAAGCTTTTCGTAACTATCTTTTGCCATTAATTTCACCAAAAAATTTATGGCAAAAAATACAAAACCAAAGCCTATGAAGTATAGCAGTGCTACGATTCCCATGGACCATTTTATGGCACAGCACACTAACAAAATTACCCCTAAAAAAGAAATTAAAGTTCTTGTTTTCTTTGGTAATTTCTCTTCAAATAGTTGTTCCATTATATTTTTTACCATTGTCATTAGCCATATACCTAATAGCCCTAAAAATATTAGCATTCCTCCAAAAAATATAGTTACATGCAACCAATTTCCCATTGTTCTCCTCCTCTTCCTTAATCCTAATCCCAGCTTTCTTCTGCTTCCATATAATAAGTCATAAGCTGTGGTCTAGATAAGGTATTGGCATATAAAGTATTTTTATCCACAATCTCATCTTTAGCAAAAGCAAATATCCCCAAAAGCTGATTTTGTTCTAAATATTTTGTGGATACTTCCAAATCTATGTCTTCTAATTTAATATTATCCGTAGTTGCAAGCTGAAATCCCCAGTCCCCAAAGGAAGGTACCTGTACGTGATATGGTGTTACAAAAAAGCCTTCACCTTCTATGGTTTTATTAATACACCAAAAGGCTTTTCCAGCATAGTAAGGGCTAGTAGATTGTACACACATTACACCTTCTTCTGTAAGACTTTTTTTACACAAACGGTAAAAAAGATTTGTATACAGCTTATTTAAGGACTCATTATTCGGATCAGGTAAATCCACTAAAATCACATCATAAAGCTCTGTATTATTCTCTAAAAATTTGTATGCATCCATGTTGATAACTTGAAGTTTCTCACTTTCTAAGGAACCTTCATTTAATTTATTTATATCCTGATTACTTTTACAAAGATCAATCATCTCTCCATCCAAATCTACCATAGTAACCTGTTCTACTTGAGAATACTTTAAAACCTCACGAAGTGCCAGTCCATCTCCCCCTCCAAGAATCAGTATTTTCTGTTTTTTTTCAGCAACGGACATGGGTATATGAACCAATGCTTCGTGATAACGATATTCATCCATGGATGAAAATTGAATATTACCGTTTATAAACAATCTCACATCGTCTTTGTGTTTTGTCATTACTATATTCTGATACTTGGTTTGTTTCGATAAGACTACCTTGTCCCGATATAACCCATTTTCCACCTCTCTGGCTATGTTTTCTGAATAAAACATACCCAGTATCATGATTCCTAAACAAATAATTCCTATCAATCTCCACATTTTTTCCAATGTAACATATTTTTTGTAACGAATTATAATAATTAATGCAACTGCCAAATTTACACTGCCTACCAAAAAGGTAGTGGAGAAATATCCCAGCTTTGGTAAAAGCAATAATGGAAATAGTATAGAACCAACCAAACCACCTATGTAATCAAAACAAAATATAGTGGATAAGGTGATCCTTAAATTATTCGTATTTTCCTCTATTATTCTGGTAAGAAGGGGTATCTCGATTCCTACTAAAGTTCCTATTGCAATAATTTCTACATACATCACAAGCACGTATGAGACCAAATAAATATTTGCAAAAAATAATATAAGAGAACTCATTCCTCCTAATACACCTACTCCAATTTCTACAAACACAAACCAATCAAAAAGTTTATTTTTTATAAACTTCGATAAATAAGAACCAATTCCCATGGCAAACATATATAAGCCAATGGTGATAGAAAACTGTAAAATACCATCTCCCACTAAATATGTACTTACTGCACTAATAATTAACTCGTAGCACATGGAACATCCGGAAATCATGAGAGTCGTAAGCATCAATAATCTATATGGGAATTCTGTTTGCAATTTTTCCTGCTTCATAATCCATACCTATCCTTTCCCAGTTAGCACAAATACCTATAGAACAAACTTTCCTATAAAGCAATATAAGGGTGTTGAAACTCCTTTCAACACCCTTGCAACTAATATATTACACCACTAATTACGATTCCAAGCCCTACAAATAAACCAAATACCATAATACCTGCTGCCGGATTGCCTTCTCCAATTTCTTTGTTTAAATCATACTTTTTGTGAAATAAACTAATAAGTAGATATCCCACTATACACGCTACAATCCCTAACACAAAATAAAATATGCTACTTACGAGACCGTCTAATAGCTTTTCTTCTATCATATCAACCACTGTTGGTGACATAATACAAGATTTTAATATAGTTCCCACTGCAATAGAAGCACCTGCCATAATATATCCAACTGCTACATTTCTCCTTTTGATCTCCTCCGGGAAATTACATGGGATCACCAAATCCACCAAAAAAGTTCCCAAAATCATCAATACAATACCCAAAACAGAATAAATTCCTACTCCTATAATTTCTTCTAACATTTTTACCTCCTACTGTTACTATTTTATAAATATAACTACTATTTACCAAAACTACTACTTCCACCAGAGCTTCTTCTCGCTGCTATACTACTCTGTCTTACACTGCTTGAATAACTACTATAAGTGTCACCACTATAACTGCTTATACTTGTATCATCATATCCTGAAAAACTGTCTGATTGTTTTTTGTATTTGTTCTTGTCTGTCTTATAAGCTGTGGAATAATAATATCTTCTATAATAGCGATTACTTCCCGCCCTTCCACGATATAAGCTGTTGCTACTACTGTATACATAGGAACGGGAACTGACTTGCACCAATGTTTCGTCATCATCACTGGTATATATGATACAATACTCATCATCTGTAATAATTGCGATGGAATCATCTCCATCCTCCGTATTTTGCTGTACATAGGCAGTATCACCCTCAATACCATCAATAATATCCCTTGCAGTCATATCTAAATTATAGATACTTACATATACATCTGCTTTCTTTTTGGTATCTATATCAGATGTAACGGATGTACGATAGGTATAAATATTCGTCTGGTCTTCTATGTATTTCTTTATTTGATTGCCACCTACTAACATTGCCATGATGACAGCAAAAAGATTGAATGCAACAAAAACAGCAACTATCAGCCATTTTTTTAAACCTTTGACACCGTATTTGGTATTATTTGTGAAACCACTTTTATTCTCTTTTACGCCTTGCATCTTATACAATAAACGTATAGATTCCGGTTTCACGTAATGTCCTGTTGAGTACTCCTTTCCATCTGACCACTTTTCTACAGCAATGATATTTTCCGTACTTTGATCCTCATATTCCCAATAGCTGGCTTTCTCGCCAAGGTCCACATCCATCCAGCCCTCTTTGCCTACTACAACCTGAACCCCCGAATCAGCTTCCCGATATCCTCTCCGTATAATTTCATCCGTATCTATAGGTTTTCGTTGCATTTCATAAATGGCGCACTCTTCATAAATAGGATCGATGGAAAGCCATCTCTTACAATGGGTACTCTCCTCAGCCAGCAAATACTCTGACCATTGGCTTCCATCTTGCACGTTCTTGTACATAATCTTACCATCTATACGGTAGACTGTACCTTCTGCCTCAATCACATCATTCTTGTTAAAATTAAACTCTAACACACTATTATCCTTTCATCACTTTTCTTATGATATATGTAACAATTTAGCCTAAGACTGAATCATTGTCTCGAATATGTACATTTTAACATACGCCACTTAACAATTCAAATAAATCTATCCTAATATTTTATTCAATTTTAACAGTTCAGCTAGCAAAGTCATTTTGTGAAACATTTTAAAAGAGATTTAGCAGAAATCCAGTTAGCTTTAGCTGAGTGGATGAATGCGTCAATCATAGACAGATTGTTCTAAAACAATCGTCTGTTGCCGATAAATCAAGTAAAGGAGATTTGTAAGTAATGGGCGAATGGAAATCTAAAAACCATAGTAAATATTTGTTGCAGTATCATCTGATATTTGTTTGCAAATATCGAAAGCGATTATTATCGTCAAATTCTATTAGCAGTGATATAAAGTCGTTGTCCGAATCCATATGTAAAAAACATAATGTGATTATTAGATATATGGAAACAGATAAAGACCATATTCATTACATGATTGAGACAGAACCAAATATCAACTTATCTGACTTTGTTAGAACAATAAAAAGTTATACCACATATCATATTTGGAAGAAATACCGCAATTATCTTTCCAAGTGCTTTTGGAAAGAACATACTTTTTGGACAGATGGATATTTGTATGTTCCGTAGGCAATGTTAGCGAGAACGTTCTAAAAGAATATATCGAAAATCAAGGATAAGACGAACAAGTGTTTGTAAAGTATAAGGAAATACTGTATAATAGGAGTAGGAAAGGCAGGTGTAACAGATGATACAAAAAGCATATAAATTCCGATTATATCCAAACAAAGAACAAAGAGAATATTTTGCTAAGACCTTTGGTTGTGTGCGTTTTGTATACAATCGTATGCTTGCTGAAAAAATAGCTTATTATGAAGAAACAGGAAAGTCGTTGACTGTCACCCCTGCAAAGTATAAAACAGAGTTTCCATGGCTGAAAGAAGTGGATTCATTAGCACTTGCAAATGCGCAGATGAATTTACAAAGTGCGTATCGTAACTTCTTTCGTGACAAGTCAGTAGGTTTTCCCAAATATAAGAGTAAAAAGAGCAATCATAAAGCATATACAACAAACAACCAAAAAGGCTCTGTTGCGATTGCTGGAAAGTACATAAAACTTCCTAAAATCGGTTATGTAAGGTTAAAACAGCATCGTGACTTCAGTGGTACTATTAAAAGCGTTACTGTCTCACAAGTGCCAAGTGGCAAGTACTATGTGTCTATTCTTGTAGAGACGGAACATACAGAACTACCACATACGGAACATAAGGTTGGATTAGACTTAGGGATTAAGGACTTATGTATCACGTCTGATGGAAATAAATATGAAAATCCCAAAACATTGAGGAAATATGAAAAGAAGTTAGCAAAGTTGCAACGACAGCTGGCACATAAAAATAAGGGAAGTGCGAATTTTTATAAAATGAAACGCAAAATTGCAAGATGCCATGAAAAGATTACGAATATCAGAAAGAATAATCTGCATAAAATCTCACATCAACTTATCAGCGATAACCAAGTGATAGTAAGTGAGAATTTAGCAATATCCAATATGACAAAGAATCACAGTCTGGCAAAATCAATAGCAGACTGTTCATGGTATGAACTTACACGACAACTAGAATACAAAGCAGAATGGAACCATCGTCAGTACATTAAGATTGACACATTCTATGCAAGCAGTCAGTTATGTGGATGTTGCGGATATAAAAATACAAATGTAAAAAATCTTGCAATAAGAAAATGGTCATGCCCTGCATGTGGTACAGAACATGACCGAGACATTAATGCAAGTCAGAATATATTAGCAGAGGGACTTAGAATGCTTTCTGTATAATATAATGAAAACAACTAGGGTAGGAACTACCCGAAGTCACGCTTGTGGAGTTAGTAGGTTGCGAGGACGTTGAAGCAAGAAGCCAGTAAGCTTTAGCTTAGTGGTAGTTCAC
>JAFQAU010000270.1 GCA_017399885.1 Lachnospiraceae bacterium | reverse complement strand
TATAGAGAAACACGACAAGGAAGGAAGGGTAATTACCCTGGAATTTGAGGACTACTATTTTATTACAGTATATACACCAAATTCTCAAAGTGAGCTGGCAAGACTTTCCTATCGAATGGAGTGGGAGGATGATTTTAGAGGCTATCTAAAGGCATTAGAAGAGAAGAAGCCTGTCATCTTTTGTGGGGATTTGAATGTAGCACATAAGGAGATCGATTTAAAGAATCCTAAGACTAACCGAAAAAATGCAGGATTTACAGATGAGGAAAGAGGAAAGTTTACAGAGTTAGTAGAAGCCGGGTTTGTGGATACATTTCGTTATTTCTATCCCGAACAGGAGGGGATTTATTCCTGGTGGTCTTATCGTTTTCGTGCCAGGGAAAAGAATGCAGGCTGGCGTATAGACTATTTTATGGTATCAGAGAGCTTAAAGAACCGATTAAGAGAAGCAAAGATAGATACACAAATCATGGGGTCTGATCATTGTCCCGTAATATTAGAAATAGAATAGTTATCTTATCAAAAACAAAGGAGGAATTTATATGGGGATTACAGAGGTATTAGGACAACGCTATCAACAGACAACAGATAGTAGCAACTTTAGGAAAAGGAATTCTTTACAGGAGAAACAAGGGGGAAGTGAGACTGGGTTACAAAATAAGCAGCTACAGAATAATAGAAAGAAAGTAGATGCCTATGAACCTTCTAAGGTAGAAGCATACGATATCAGTAAGCTCAGTCAGGAAGCACAGGACTATTTGGAAAAGCTGAAAGAGAAATATAACATGGCGGACATTATTGTGGCTGAATATTCCACAGATGAGGAAGCAAGAAGATTCATGGCTGGTGCTACCAAATCTTACTCTATTGTAATTACTCCGGATTTATTGGAGCGAATGGCAACAGAAGAAGATGTAAGAGTAAAGTATGAAGGTATTTTAGACCAAGGCTTTGCCAAGATGGAGACGGTAAAGGAACAGCTTGGGGAAGATGCAGACAGTGTTAAGAGTATAGGCATGACAGTGGATAATGATGGTAATATAAAGTATTTTGCCACCTTGGATAACCAAAGAATACAAGCAGAGAAACGCTTAGAAGAGAGAAAAGAAAAACAGGAAGAAAAAAAGGCACAAGAGAAGAAAGAAAAGGAAAAGGCAGAAAAAGAGGAAAGAAGAAAACGTAGAACGTTAATGGCAGATAGTATAGAGGAGCTAATAGAAAAGATTAAAAGTCAAAATAAAGAAGAAGTAAGGGAACAGGAAATGATTTTTGCCAAAACCGCAAAGGAAGAGGAAAACAAAGGTGTAGCCATTGATTATTCTTTTTAGTGGTTTTTGTATTGCTGTGACAGATTAGGTAGGAAGAATGAGAGGCTGTGGCGTTAAGCTAATATATTATAAGATATGGAATGATATAAAAAACAACCATCCATGTATTGTAGAATATTTTCTTAGCACACAGCCTCTTTTATGTAGGTTAAAAAATTAGGTAATAAAAAATAAAGGTATTGTTATTCACAAAATGTGTGTTATAATTAAAATGTTTCTATATAAATGTGTAATTTTGGAAAGGGGATTGCGAATAACTGAAGAAAAGATTAGAAATTAGAGATGAGAAATGCAAAATTAAGTCTCTATGAATAGGTTTTTCAGTGATTTGCATAATTGTGTTATGATAGCAAGTAAGGATGTAAAAACAATATATGATCTTGTTACTAAGGCCGGTGAAGTACATGGAACAAGAACATACTTACGTTATGAAGAGAATGAAGTAGTAAAGGATATTACTTACAAACAGTTTGCGGAGTCTTGTGAAGCTATAAGAGGCTGGGCGCAAGAGAAGAACAATGAATATGAGAATAAGGTTAGAGTGGGTATTATAGGTGGAAGTAGTTTTTCCTATATGTCTGTTTTGATTGGTGTCATGAGTAATGGGAATGTGGTAGTTCCACTTGATATACAATTAAACTTGGATACCTTAGCAGATTGTGTGAATCGGGCAGATTTAGATTATTTATTCTATGATTGGGAATATTTAGAACTTGTGGAAGGTGTAAAAGAGCTTTGTGTAAATTTAAAAGAAACCATTTGTCTGCAAAATCGTAAACATGTATCTTGTGTACAGCAAATATGGAAGCAGTATGAAGGTTCTAAGGGACAACCTAACGTAAATCCGAAAGATTGTGCTATGTTATTATTTACTTCCGGAACTACAGGGAAAGCAAAAGGCGTACTTTTGTCACATGAGAACCTAATTGATAATGTTTTTTGTACAGATGATACAGGAACACCGGGGAACGAGGTATATATGAATGTTTTGCCAATTCATCATATATTCTGTATTAATGGAGATATCTTAATTGGATTGCGTTATGGTAATGTAGTCTGTTTGAATCAGGATATGGCGAAGCTTGGCAGTCATATTCAGTTATTCCAGCCATCTATTATTCGTATGGTTCCAATGATGGCAAAAACACTATACAACCGCATTGCTGTATTAAAAGAGACACATAAAGACAAGAGTATAGAAGAAATAAAAGCTTGTGTTTTAGGAAAACGTTTACATAAAATAGTTAGTGGTGGTGGATATTTGGCACCGGACCTAGCAAAATGCTACAATGATATTGGAATTTCTATAGCACAGGGATATGGTATGTCAGAGTGTTCTCCAAAGATTGCTGCACCGGATTGGTCTAGACCGGATAAGGTGGAATCTGTAGGAAAAGTGGTAAAAGGTTGTCAGGTTCGAATTGTAGATGGGGAGATTCAGGTAAAAAGTCCTTCTGTTATGATGGGGTATTATAAGGATGAGGAAGAAACCAAGAAGACCATAATAGAAGATGGGTGGCTTCGCACAGGGGACTTAGGATATATAGATGAGGAAGGTTTCTTATATTTTACAGGAAGATGCAAGAATCTTATTATTTTAAGTAACGGGGAAAATGTAGCACCAGAGCAGTTAGAAAATTTATTTGTAGATGAAACACTAATTGAGGATATTTTGGTGTACGGAGAAGATGATAAAATCTGTGCAGAAGTTTATCCTAATTTCCAGCTAGCAGAAGCAATGGGAATTGAGGATTTAGAACAGGAAATTTCACAAATTATTCAAAGGTACAATCAGGATTTGCCAAGCTACAAGAGAATTTTAGAAAGTCATATAAGAGAGATACCGTTTGAAAAAACCTCTTCCAGAAAGATTATTCGTGGTAAATATTTCGAGCAAAGGGATAAAGAAAAACAAGAATCTCTTAATTTGGTAATGCCTAAAAATGACAAGCAACAGATTATTTACAATAGTGTTGCACAATGTCTTGGTCACCATAGATTTGGAATTGATACAGATTTGTATCAGGCAGGGCTTGATTCCTTAGGAAGTGTGTTACTACTTGCAGATTTATATGAAAAATTACAGATTTCTATTACCTTAGAGGAGCTAGGAGAGAATGCAACAGTAGAAAAAATAGAAGCATTTGCACAGAATCAGCAACAAAATAAAAAAGAATATCCAATTTTGGAAACCTATCCATTAACAGGATTACAAACATACTTTGGTTACATTTTACGTGGAAACACAACTTCTAACCTGCCATTTTTATATAAGTTGGATAAAAGTGTGGATTTAGAAAGATTAAAGTGGGCAACGGAACAATTATTTGAAGTCCATGTGGAATTAAAAGATATTATTCAACCTCAAAATGGTGTATTAACAAACTTTAGAGATGATAATAGGAAGATTGAAATTCCAATTACTACCCTAACAGATGAAGAATGGGAGAAGGAAAGAAAAGGTTTGATCAAACTATTTATGTATACAGAAAATGAACCATTGTATCATGCTGGTATTTATAAAACAGATAGTGGGAATTATTTCTTTTTCGATTTAGCTCATATAATTGGTGATGGTATGAGTATGAATATTATTTTTGAGGATATTAACGCAATCTATAAGGGAGAAAAGCTTTCAAAACAGCAATATAGCTATTATGAATATATTTTAGATGAAATGGAGAGACAGGAACAGGGACAGGTAGAGAAGGATATTAAATACTTTATGGAATTAACCCATGATCTAAAAATTAAAAAGAGTATATTAAATCGCAAGGATTACCATGATTTAGAACAAGGAACTTGTGCAAGAATAAAAAAAGCATTGGAAAATATAAGCAGGAAGAGAATTTTAGCATATTGCCATAAGCATGGGGTATCAGAAAATGTAATGTTTTTAACTGCATTTAACTACTGTGTTAGCGTATTTGCCAATGAAGATGACGTGTTGGTAACAAGTGTACATAGTGGAAGAACAGATAGTAGATGGAATCGGTTGATAGGAGCCTTATTTTTAACTTATTATTTCCGTTATACGAGAAAAGCACACGAAACAGTTCCGGAATTGTTAAAGAAGTCCGGAAAACAGATATTAAAAACCATGGACTGTCATATCTCAAATTTACATATGGACGAAATGTTCTTCCAGTTCCAAGGAGATATTTTAAATATTGAAGAAATTGGAGGCGCAAAGGCAGAACGTCAGTCTGTGCAATTAGATGCACTACCATTTCACATGCAAGTAATGCAGGATAAGGATGGTTATTATTACGAACTTCGTTATTGGGAGAACCGTTATGATAAACAACAATTAGAAACCTTCCTAGGTTGTTATGAAGCAATTTTACAAGCTATGCTTGTGGAAAGCTCTGTAAGAAGATTGAAGAAGTATATTCCGGAAGGTCTACAGCCAAAGCATTTTACTGTTACAGCTGAAGCATTAAAGGCACAAATTGGAGATGTATTAAAGGAAACACCTAGTCCGGATACCCCAATAAAGGTATATGTGTTGGATGATAGTTGCTTAAAGAAACCATTTGGAGCCTGGGGAGATTTGTATATTATGGATTACCAGTTAAGGAACCCATGTGATCAGATGGAAAATCCATACGGAGATGGTACCCTATATTATACAGGCCTTACAGCAAGAATTACACCTGCTGGAAATGTGGAGTTATTAGAGGATTGCGGAAGAGCAGTTATGGTAGAAACTGTAAGAGGAAGAGAATATCCGGAGTTACATCAGATAGAACAGGCACTTTGTGAATGTGAAGGTGTGAAAAAGGCAGAGGCATATATTTATTATGGACAGGATCGTGCCATACAAATTGGTGCCACAGTATATGGGGAAGATTTAAAAGATCAGGAAGTAATAAAAGAAGCTTTGGCTACAAAAATAAAGGAAGAGTGGATTCCAAAACAAATTTTGTGTGAAGAATTGTAATAGCAAAATAGAGGAAACGGAAATAGCCTAGCGAGCTCTGCGAAAAAACGTATGAAAATATAAAATTGGAATGGCTCTTTGCAATTTGTATGCAGAACTTGCAGAGAATTGGCTGTGCTGTTATGAAAAGAGGCTGAACCTATGTGGATCAGCCTCTTTTGTGTTGGTGCGCTTTGTCTCTTTATGTATAACTTTTTTTACATGGAAAGAAAATTGTTTAACTTAGTTAAGATATCCGTATAATTTTCATACATTTGCTTATGATATTCTTCTACATAGCTCCAATTGTTGTCTTTACAAGATTGTTCTAGTTGTTTTGCCTGTTCAGATAATGCATTCATACCGATGGTAAGAGACGAACTTTTTATTGCATGGACAAGGACTTGATAATTATGAATGTCTTTCACTTTAAAAAATTGTGTAAGTTTCTCCGAGAAATCCTGTTCACAATAACTTTCAATTGCAATTTTTAAAATATCCTCATTATCCGCACAATATGTCATTGCTGCGTCAGTATCTATTTCCGGTAATATTTGTTTTAACTGTTCTGTTAAAGTTACATTTTCTTTTGTTTTGTCTTCGTTTTTTTCTGCTAAACAGCATTTCTCTTCCGGCAGATAATTTAAAATCATACGTTCTAAACTACTTCCATCCACCGGTTTGCTAAGATAATCGGTAAATCCTTCTTGAAAATACATCTCTTTCATTCCGGAAATGGCATTTGCTGTCAGTGCAATTACTGGTGTATTACTATTTTTGCAATCTTTCATTTCTTTTATATGATGAAAAGTTTCTATTCCGTCCATCTCAGGCATCATGTGATCCATGAAAATGATATCATATTGTTTTTCTTTTACCTTTTGTAAGCATTCTTTTCCGCTTTTTGCAGTATCTATCTGCAATTTGGTTGCCTTTAGCAGGCATTTCATAACTGTCAGGTTCATATCTACATCATCTACAACTAAAATAGATGCATTTGGTGCTTCAAACAGTTGCTTGTAATGGGTATTCGTATTTCTTTTGTTTAGCTGTTCACTATAAAATGCTCCCATAGGATTTGAATCAACAATTTTTTGTGGCAATTGGACCGTAAAGCAAGATCCTACTCCGTATTCACTTTGTATGCTTATGGTTCCATTCATCATTTCAACCAATTGTCTTGTGATAGGAAGACCAAGCCCCGTTCCTTCGATAGCTTTATTTTTCTTTAAGTCAACTCTTTGGAATATATCAAATAGCTTATCTATATTTT
>JAFQAU010000269.1 GCA_017399885.1 Lachnospiraceae bacterium | reverse complement strand
CCTGTTACAAAATTCCAAACGTTCTAATATTTTTTTGTATATTTTTCACTTAAAATCATGAAAGCCCATAGTCGAGTACCTAAATACACTCTCCTACAGGCCTTTTCATATCCTAAAGTTAAAAAAAGAATACACACTGCTTCTTTCTTAATAATCTATATATACCTTTAGGCACCATTTATGTAATCGTGATTCCTTAAAAACTCTCACAAAACATTATTGGAACATTGAACCTAAATCCTTAATGTCACTCTCACAATCAGAACAAATATTTATTTCTTGTCCTAAAACTTCTTCTGTTTTACATTTTTTTGTTTCTCCACATATGTCACATTCAACCTTCTTGCCACATCCAGTCACACCAATTGCTGTTACAACTGTTAAACTTAAAATTGCTGTTAATTTTACTAATTTTTTCATACTTTATTCCTTTCATCGTCTGTTATTATGTAACCGTTTAGCCATACAAAAGTATATCTGCACTTTACACCAACGAACTTAACTGTTACGTTAATTCATACCTACTAGGGTTAGGGTCTTGAAAACACTCCTTCCCTAATCTACACAATTGTAAACAATAAAGTTATAAAAGTCAATCCCTATTGCGCTTCTCCTAACGTCTTATGTAACAACAGCTTGCCCTTTGGCTGTCCATTTTTCATTCGTATGATTTTTAAATTTTTCCTTGCTTAATTTTTATTATTTTTCTAAATCAAAGTAACGCAAAAATGCTTCCTTCCCTCCAGCAAAAACATTTTTATCCACGTACCTTTCATCTTTTGTTCCGTATGCCCATTCTCCTTTATCAGAATACTGCCAAAATGTCCACTGTCTATTTTTAAACAAAAAAGGCCTAATATATGTATTTCTCATCCATATAGAATATTCATTATAATAATCATCTAAATATTTTTCATATACAGACATTGTAGAATATATGATTGGCTTACAACCATAATGTTTCTCCAAGCATTCTAACATATCATCTAACTCTGCTCTTAGGTTATTTACTGATGGTTTTTCCTTCATTCCTTCGTAGTACTCAACATCTACCACAGGTGGAAGCATATTATCAACCTTTTCAACAGTATTAATAAAATGTTCTGCCTGTTCTTTTCCTGTACTCTCAAAACTAAAAAAATGATAGGCTCCTACATATATATCTGTTTTCTGTACTTCTTTCCAATTTTCTTTAAATTTTTTATCTATATGACTGCTACCCTCTGTGGCTTTTATAAAAGCAAAAGTAATATCCATATCTTCCTCTACCTCTTCCCAATCTATGTTTCCTTGGTAATGAGATACATCAATCCCTGTTACAGGATAATTTCGCTTCATAGGGTCCTTAATCAGAAAAATCCCCTCCCAAACACCAAATAGAAATATCCATAACCCTACTGCTACTATAAACAAGCATATAATTAGTTTTTTTTTGGCTTTTTGTTTATCCATTTCCTTCTCCCTTCAAGTTGAAAAAATATATTTCTTGTCAACACACCCTCAATTTTAGCATATTTTTTTTCTACCCTCAAGGGAAACAAGGTTTACAACTTCTCTAATTTCCCATATAATATGAATATTATGACTAAGGTGTGAAAAGCACCAAAGTTGCTCCTTTTATACTGTATATGGTATGGCAAGCCAGCTTGTAAATACCATATCTTAATATATATTACTAAGGCTGTTAAATATCAATGTTTTATGCTTGGCTAAATTATTATTCTTTCATTCTACATGGATATTTAACCATATCAACAATAGTTAACATTTTTTAAATTTAATAGCATTCTTGAATTACCGGAGGAGATTTTCATGTCAGAAGCAATCTATAGATTTCGTTTTATTAACATATTTAGACACTTTGGAACAATTACAAAACACCGTCATGAGGTGATTCGCAACTGCTTTCATGCTGGAATTGGATGGCAGGGGTTATTTCATGATTTGTCTAAATATACACCTAGTGAATTTTTTGTTGGTGTGAAATATTATCAAGGATTTCGGAGCCCAAACGAAGGTGAACGAGACGCCTATGGTTTCTCAAAGGCATGGATGCACCACAAGGGTAGAAATAAACACCATTTTGAATATTGGACGGATTATAATCCTAAAACAAAGCTTATGAGCCCGGTTAAAATGCCTACTAAATATGTAATTGAGATGTTTTGTGACAGGGTTGCAGCCAGTAAAATATATTTAAAAGAGAGCTATACAAACCAAAGCCCTCTTTCTTATTTTGAAAACGGAAAAAAAAGACGAATTATTCATCCAGAAACTTCTGCACTTTTGGAAGAGCTGCTTGTTATGTTAGCAAACAAAGGCGAGAAGCAAACCTTTGCTTACATTCGTTCTCTAAATAAAAAATTATAAATTGGGAGGTTACTATGGCTTTTGATGGAATTGTCATTGCAAATATAATAAAAGAATTATCTACGCATTTAACAGGAGGGCGTATTAATAAGATCGCACAACCTGAAAATGATGCTTTACTATTTACAATAAAGGGAAACATGGGACAAGAGCGACTTTTCATTTCTGCTAGTGCCAGCCTTCCTTTCATTTATCTAACATCTTCGAACAAAACCAGCCCTATGGTAGCTCCAAATTTTTGCATGCTCCTTCGTAAACATTTAAATAGTGCAAAAATTATTTCTATCTCTCAGCCCGGACTAGAACGTATTATACAAATTGAAATTGAACATCTAAATGAATTGGGAGATTTATGTACAAAATATTTAATGTTCGAATTAATGGGTAAACACAGTAATATTATTTTCTGCGACCAAAATTACAAAATCATTGACAGTATCAAGCATATATCAGGTTTTGTAAGTTCCGTCAGAGAGGTTTTACCAGGTAGAGATTATTTCATTCCTAAAACGCAGAACAAATTTAATCCTCTTACCATAAGCAAGGAGGATTTTATTAATGATGTACTTACCCGTTCTCTTCCTCTTAACAAATCAATTTATATGACATTAACCGGATTTAGTCCGCTTATGGCAAACGAATTATGCTATCGTGCATCATTAGATGCTGATATGCCTACCGAAGCTCTCTCTTCTATGGAACAGTTACATTTATATAACAATTTTAGACGTTTTATAGAGGATATACAAAGTAGCAATTTTACACCTAATATTATTTATAAGAACCAAGAACCTATAGAATTTTCTTCTGTTTCTCTAAATTGCTACAATGACTTAGATGCAAAAGAATTTGATTCCATTTCAGAAGTTCTTGAAGAATATTATGCACAAAAGGAAAAGATTACGCGTATACGTCAAAAATCCTCCGATCTTAGACGTATTATCTTCAATGCCCTAGAACGTGCTCGTAAAAAATATGATCTGCAAATGAAGCAGCTAAAGGATACAGAAAAGCGTGAGAAATATAAAATTTATGGTGAACTTTTACAAACATATGGATACGATGCCAAGGAAGGGGATAAATCACTTACCTGTATAAATTACTATACAAATGAAGAAATAACCATTCCTCTTGATGAAATGCTCTCCCCTATGGAGAATAGCAAGAAATATTTTGATCGCTATGGAAAATTAAAGCGTACTTTCGAAGCATTAACTACCCAAACAGAGGATACAAAGGAAGAAATTACTCATTTAGAATCTATTAGTTCCTCTCTTGATATTGCCTTAGAAGAAGAAGATCTAATCCAATTAAAAGAGGAATTAATTGAATATGGCTATATGAAAAGAAAAGGAATCACAAACAAAAAGAACAAAAAAACAAAAATTACCAGTCGACCATTTCACTATATTTCATCTGATGGGTATCATATGTATGTTGGGAAAAATAATTTTCAAAATGATGAACTCACATTTAAATTTGCCAATGGTGGAGATTGGTGGTTTCACGCAAAAGGAATGGCAGGTTCCCATGTTATCGTGAAGACCAATGGTGACCAACTACCAGACCGTACTTTTGAAGAGGCTGGTCGCTTAGCTGGATATTACTCAAAAGGAAATGCACAGGAAAAAGTTGAAATTGACTATACGGAAAAGAAAAACGTAAAAAAACCAAATGGTGGAAAACCAGGCTTTGTAGTATATTATACCAACTATTCACTCATTATTAAGCCGGATATTACAGGAATCCAACAAGTTAACGATTAAATTTCACAAAAGAAAGGAATTTTATTATGAAAATAACTGCAGACTATCATGTACATTCCAACTTTTCTGGTGATTCACAAGCCTCTATGGATGAAATGATACAAAAAGCTATTTCTCTCGGTTTAACTCATATTTGTTTTACAGATCATATGGACTATGATTATCCCAAACAGTATTTAGGATCTGCTAGAAGCTTTGAATTTAATGTTGATAAATATTTTAAGCATATTGAAAAAATGCAGGAAAAATATAAAGAAATCAAAGTTCTCGCGGGGATTGAGTTAGGCGTACGTCCATATCTGGCGGATAAATTAAATAACTTAGTAGAAGGCTATCCTTTTGATTTTGTTATCGCATCTTCACATTTAGTAGAAGATTTTGACCCCTACTTTCCTGACTATTGGGAGTATTATAATAATGACCCTAATCTTGGAATTATGAAATATTTTGACTCGATTATTGAGAATATACAAGTCTTCCATAACTTTGATACTTATGGCCATTTAGACTATATTATTCGTTATGTTCCAAATAAGTCTTTTACCTACGATCCCAAGCTGTATTGGGAACAAATTGAACGTTTATTACTTACTCTTGTTGAGCTAAATAAAGGTATTGAAGTAAACACTGCAGGCTTAAAATATGGACTTCCCTTTGCCCATCCAAAAGTAGAAATTCTAAAAAAATTTATTGAATTAGGTGGAAGCTATATTACCATCGGTTCTGATGGACACAAACCGGAACATCTTGCCTTTGACTTTAACAAAGAAGCGGATATTCTAAAAAATATGGGGATTCAACAGTATGCAATTTTTGAGAAAAGAAAACCGTTCTTCGTACAAATTGATTAACTATTCAAAACAATATGATAGGTAACCGTTCAGTTGTATGGCTAAGCTGTTACCATAATAGCAACTTACTGGAGGAATTTTATATGAACTACATTTCTAGAATTTTGGCTGATATAGATAACTTCATATGGGGACCTGCTATGCTGATACTTTTAGTAGGAACCGGATTCTTTTTAACAATCCGATTGAAATTTCGCCCTTGGACAAATCTATTTTATGCCATAAAAAGTACATTAAGCAAAGAAGCCAGACAAAGCACAAAAGGGTCTGGTGATATTTCACCTTTTCAAGCTTTAACAACCGCTCTTGCTTCTACCATTGGAACAGGAAATATTGTTGGTGTGGCTACCGCAATGGTAGCTGGTGGGCCCGGAGCACTATTTTGGATGTGGGTATCTGCCTTTTTTGGTCTCTCTACAAAATTTAGTGAGTGTATGCTCTCTATTAAATATCGTGAGGTAAACGAAAAGGGAGAGATGTCCGGTGGTCCCATGTATACCATGAAGAAAGGCATAAAGAACAAAAAAATTGGGACAATTTTAGGATGGTTGTTCGCATTTTTTGCCGTAATTGCATCCTTTGGTATTGGAAATATGACGCAGGCAAACTCTATCTCCTCCTCTCTTAAGGATAGCTTTCATACTCCTGAATGGTTAATTGGCATTATCTTAACCATTTTAGTATTGATTATCATCGTAGGTGGAATACAAAACATATCCAAAGTTTCATCAATCGTAGTACCATGTATGGCACTATTTTATATAATAGCCGGTTTAATTGTAATTGCTATTAATTATAAAAACATACCTTCCTCTATCTGCCAAATATTTAAAATGGCCTTTCAATTAGAGGCTGTTGGCGGTGGTGTTTGTGGAACTATTACTGCCTCCATGATGAATGCCATGCGTTTTGGTATTGCAAGGGGCGTATTCTCTAACGAAGCTGGTATGGGTTCTGCTGCCATTACCACAGCAGCTGCTACCACAGATAATGCAGTTCAACAGGGTTATATCAGCATGACTGGTACCTTTTGGGACACCATTGTAGTATGTACAATTACGGGCCTATGTATTGTAAGTTCAGGAGTTCTAGGTACCACAGAAACGACCATAAGTGGTACTTATTCGGTAAATGAAAATGCTATTATTATTGAAGAATCTTCTATCAATAATGAGAAAAAAACAACAAAACATTATGATTATTATTTGGAAAATAATCAGCTCTTACTTAACTCAGAAGATAATTTGGAAATCCTTTTGCACAAACATGAAACACCTGCAAATTCCTTCAACGAAAATATTCCCCTAGATAACTCCAACAATAATAATATTTCTATCGTTGGCTCTTGGGTAGATTCCACTGGAAACATATATTCATTTTCAGAAAATAATACATATGACTATGCAAGTATTATTTCCGGTGCCTCTTTAACCATTGCTGCATTTGAAACTGCTTTAGGAGATATTGGTGGAGTTATTATTAGTATAGGAATTACTTTATTTGCCTTCTCTACCATTATTGGTTGGGCTTATAACGGAGAAAAAGCTTTTGAATATATTTTTAAAACACACAAATATACTATGTTTTACCGTATATTTTTCTCTATTCTTATATTTATAGGTGCAACTACTACTTTAGAAATTGTGTGGAGCTTCTCAGATATTGCCAATGCCCTCATGATCATTCCAAATTTAATCTGTCTTTTGGCATTAAGTAACGTGATTGCAAAAGATGTTGATACATTTCAAAAAAGTAAGTTGAAAAAATAATTATACAATAGAAACTTTATATCAATGAAACTAAAAAAGATAACAGTTTAGCCGGGGTACATTCATAAAGTACCAACCATCTCGTACAATATGCACAATCATTTCACCCCGACTAAACTGTTACAAATTCTGTAAAAAATATAAATTGTTTCTTTTATACAATTCTATATTTTGTATTATTTTAAACCAATGCCACAGTGCCCATACCTTTTTTCGAACTAATCCACTTCTGTTAACTTAACAATCTGCACCGGAATAGGAGGGTGATTGGGACGATTATAATATTGACTCATTATTACTAAAAATTTCTTTGAATCCAAAGTTTTTAGCCACTCTAAAACCTTATCTCTCTCCTCAAATCCACTGTCCTTTCCACTATAAATTGTAACACTTAGAAGCCCATCTTTTTTCAACAATTCTAATGCTATTTTCATAGCTTCTATGCTATTTTCTGCTTTTGTGGCCAAGTTATGGTCTCCTCCTGGTAAATATCCCAGATTAAAAACTATGCAGGATACTGAATTTTTTTCCGCATAGTTTCCCATTTCCGTATGACTATCCAAAACTAATTTTGCTCTATCTAATAACGCATTCTCTGACAATCTTTTTTTTGTGTTTTTTATAGCAATTTCCTGAATGTCCATTCCAATAACTTCTCCAGATGTTCCTACAAGTTCACACAAGAATTTAGTATCATATCCATTCCCGGCAGTTGCATCAATACAAATATCTCCCGGCTTCACATGTTCTTTTATAAATCTATGTACAAAATCTACAATTCCATAATTCATTATTTTACATCCTTTTTTCCTAGTATAATTATATTTGTATTTCAAAAATTATAAATAATAGTATATATATGTTTATTATCTTCTCTTTCTTTTATTTCTATCCCATCATATCCCACCACATACATCTTCATCCCGCTGGAGCAAATCCTGTTGTATCATATCTAAGTAATGTATCATTACTCCCTCATATGTTGATATTTGATAATGTGGATCTAATTCTTCATAGGAAAAACTTTTTCTTCCACCATTTCTGCACCTCTCCCAAAATTCTTTTAGTCTACGAAATGTAAGATAATAGAAGATGTCCTGCTCCTTAAAATAAATAAGTATAAATGCCATTCCCTCCTGCTTCTCAAATTCCTCCATAAATGCTATTTGATGAGGGTGTATATTAGCCAGCGGAAAACGTCCACTGGCACATTCTTTGGCATCAAAACACACAGGAATGCCTTGTACAACACCTATATAATCCACCGTACTTTTCTGCTCAAAATATGCCAAAGTGATATGATGCTTTTGTGGATCAATTTCTATTGGTTTAATTGGAGTGGGAATTTTTTGTATCAAAGCCAATCCCTCTTGTCTATATTTTTCATTGGTTCGATTTATCATTTTTTCTAACAAAGAACCTCGCAGCCCACGACTCTTCCATGTTGACATTACTCTCTCATACCCTTCAATCTTAATAATCTGTACAATTATCACATTCATATAAAAATTCACACATGACCACTTATAAAGCGCCAATATGAACGAATTTTTTTAAAAAATCTCTTTTGGTCGCACAATTGCATATGTGTGGACCCACACCAAAACAATTCTTTATATATGTGACAAGCCTAATTCTCTAATAAGATTTTCAAAATACTCTGGCAAAGGTGCCTCTATAACTTTCTCCGATATATCCTCTAACTTCTCAGTAAATTCAGGAAAAACCAACTGATAGGAATGCAATAAATGATGTTTTAACTTATATATTTTTCTAAGCTTTTTATTGGTTGGTACATCTCCATATTTTCCATCCCCAATAATAGGATGCCCGATACTGTGTAAATGTGCACGAATCTGATGCGATTTACCTGTCAAAAGCTTTACTTTAAGTAATGTAAATTCTTCATTATAAGAAATCGGTTCATACTCTGTCTGGATAAAATCTGCTCCCTCTGTTTTCTCCTTGGTAATCATAACTTTATTGTGATTTTTATTTTTTGTTAAATATCCCTCTATTGCTTGCTTTTTTGTTACCTTACCTTTCACAATACACTGATAATATTTTCCAATATTTCTTTCTTTCAACAATGCTGACATAGTTTGTAATCCATATAGTGTTTTTCCACCAATAATTATCCCGCTGGTATTCCTATCCAGGCGATTACACACTCCTGGATGAAAGCTTCTTAGGGTCTCTGATGTTATTTGTCCACTTTCTAGTAAATATGTGGTAATATACTCTATGAGTGACACATCCTCCTTCTTCGCTTTCTGTGATAATACACCTGCTGGCTTATTTATTATTAAAATATGATCATTTTCATATATAATGTCCAGATTACCTTCTACCTTTTCTATGGATACCTCTTCACAAAAGTTTTGTATGGTTTCTTCTGATAAATATAACTTTATTTCATCTGAAGCTTGAAGCTTTTCTGATCCTTCCGCCTTTTTGTCATTTAACTTTATATTTTTCTTTCGAAGCATTTTATACAAAAAGCTCTTTGGTGCTTTTCCCATATATTTGCCTAAAAATTTATCAAGGCGTTGTCCTGCTTCCTTCTCTGTTATTATAATACTTCTCATGCTTGTGCCTCTCTTAATTTATATTTATACAATTAACGATAAAATATAACTTTCCACCTGTTCCCGTTTCTCTTCTTCTATAAGTTTTTCTCTCATAGACTCCACTCTTTTGATAAAAACATTTACAGAATCAAATAGCTTCACTTCATATCCATCGCTATAATTTGCTATTCCATCTTTCAAATATTTTTCCACTTTTGCATTATCTTGATTTTCCTTTGATGTAATCCCATATACAAATCCATCTGCCATAATTAAAAAATCTATTCCCATGGAGCTTTCTGTAGATGTTATTACCACATCAGATAACAATTTTGCATTGCTAGGCAAGCATCTCTCAATTGAATCATAATCCTGTCTTCGTGGAGTTTGATAAGGAAATAAAACTATCCATTCAACCATAACTCTTGCCCAAGGCAATACGAAGACAATTGCAATAACTGTAAAAATATTATGAGTTGACATTTTGTTTAATATTAGTCCAACACCAAAAATAAATAGGGCAATTCCTATATATATTAACATCTTTAAAATTGCAATTTTCTTCTTTTTCTTAATGTATCCATATTCCCCTTTTTCCAGAGTAAACAAATCAATTTCCTCCTTTCTTTTTGTGTACATTTCGAATAGATTTTTTCTTTTTCATTGTATTCTTCTTGCCTTGCTTCGTAGCTGTTCTATCCGTATCCAGCCTATTTTTTTTCACACTAATGTTGTTTTTTCCAACATTTCCATAAGCCGTTTTCTCTTTTACTAATTTTCTTGGCCTAACCAAACATTTTTTATCAAATCCTATTAAGTCTGTTCGATTTGCTATTTTTAGAGCTTCTATTACCAAATCATAATTCTGTGGATTTCTATATTGGATTAACGCACGTTGCATCTCTTTTTCTTTTGCAGTTTTAGGTACATAAACCTTCTCCATGGTTCTTGGATCCAAGCCTGTATAATACATACAAGTTGATATAGTGGAGGGTGTTGGATAAAAATCCTGTACCTGTTCCGGCATATAACCTAAATCTCTTACATATTCTGCCAATTCTACTGCTTCCTTCATAGTTGAACCAGGATGGGAGGACATAAGATAGGGAACCACGTACTGTTCCTTCCCAATTTTTTTATTTATTGCCTTGTATTTCTCAATAAATTTTTCATACACCGTATTTTCTGGTTTTCCCATATTTTTCAATACATTGTCACATATATGCTCAGGAGCAACCTTTAACTGCCCACTTACATGATATTCACATAATTCCCTAAAAAAAGTTTCGTCTTTATCATGGAGCAGGTAATCAAAACGGATTCCTGAACGGATAAAAACCTTCTTAACCTTAGGAAGTTTACGAAGCTGTCGAAGTAACGACAGATAATCCTTATGGTCGATTTTTAAATTTTTACAAGGTTTTGGAAATAAACATTGCTTTCCAACACAAGCACCTTTTGTTTTTTGCTTCTCACATGCAGTATGACGAAAATTTGCTGTAGGTCCCCCTACATCATTAATGTACCCCTTAAATCCTTTTTCTTCTATAATAATTTTTGCTTCTTCTATAATAGACTTATGACTTCTACATTGAATAATTCGCCCCTGATGGAAAGTTAATGCACAAAAACTACACCCACCAAAACACCCTCTATTACTAACCAAGCTATGTTTTAGTTCTTTTATTGCCGGTATTCCACCATCCTTTTCATAAATTGGATGGTAATCCCGCATATATGGCAAACTATATACATGGTCCATTTCATCTTGTGTCAAAGGATACGCTGGAGGATTTTGTATAATAAATTCTTTTTCCTTGTATTGTTCAATTAGTGTTTTCCCAGAATAAGGATCTGTATTGCAATATTGCTTATAAAAGCTTTCTGCATATGCCCTTTTATTCTCAACAACCTGTGTAAAACTCGGTAACAAAACTCCATCATATACACTATCCAATGATTTGGTTTTATACACAGTTCCTCTTACAAATGTAATATCTTTTGCAGAAATGCCACTATCCAAGGCCTCAGCGATCTCAATAATAGGATGCTCTCCCATACCATAAATAAGTATATCTGCGCTTGAATCTAATAATATGGAACGTTTTACTTTATCACTCCAATAATCATAGTGTGATAATCTTCTAAGACTCGCTTCAAGTCCACCAATAATTATAGGTACATCTTTATATGATTTTCTAATCAAATTTCCGTATACAATAGTCGCCCTATCCGGTCTTTTACCCATTACTCCCCCTGGGCTATAGTTATCCATTTTTCGATGTTTTTTATTTACAGTATAATGGTTTACCATGGTATCCATATTGCCGGCACAAATCAGAAATCCAAGTCTTGGTTTACCAAGTATCTGAATAGAACTCTCATCCTTCCAATTGGGTTGTGAGATAATTCCCACTTTAAACCCATGACTTTCTAATAATCGACTAATAATTGCCGGCCCAAATGAATGATGATCCACATAGGCATCACCAATCACATATACAAAATCACACTGTTCCCATCCTCTTTTTTTCATATCCTCTTTTGATATTGGCAAATAATCTCTCATAACTAAAATCACTTATCCTTTTTACCTGTGTTTATACTTTGTTATCTGACTAGCCTAAAACAATACTTTTTATATAATTTCAAAATAATTTTCAATATAATAATCTGCTATTTTTCGTTTATTCTCATCATCATGTTTGGAATAATTATCATAAATAGCGCAAGTCTTCATTCCTGCATTTTTTCCTGCCATAATTCCATGAACAATATCTTCAAATATTAGACAGCTTTCTGGTTCAACTCCCAAATCCTCTGCTACCAATAAATAAATATCCGGTGATGGCTTCCCTTTCGCAACTTCATTTGCAGTATGGATGGAATCAAACAAGTGGAATATTTCATTTGCCTTTAATACCGTTTCAACAAGAAATACGGAATTACTACTGGCAATTCCTATCTTTTTATTTTCTTTCTTTAATTGTTCTAAAAATTCTCGTACTCCCTGTTTTAGAGGGGTTTCGTATCGATATTTCTCATACGCCATCCTGTTCCAAATATCCATTAATTCTTCTGTACTTTCCTTTAATTCAAAACGTTCTTTCATATAAACCGCAGTTTCCCTAAAGCTCATTCCATCTAGAGCAGACTGTAAATCATCTGGAAATGGAATCCCTCTTTCTCCTAAAAATTCTATATCAACGCTCTTCCAAATCCACATGGAGTCCACTAACGTCCCATCTAAATCAAAAATAACTGCTTCCGCATTTTTCCACATAATATTCTTCATTCCTCCATCCTTTTTAGGATTACAATATCTACTTCTCAAATAGTACTGATAACTCATCTTCTGTAAGAGGACGATATTCTCCTGGTTTTAAGTTATTATCCAGTTTTAATCCACCCATTTTTAACCTTTTTAAATAAATAACTTTTTTACCTACAGCCTCAAACATTCTCTTTACCTGATGAAATTTCCCTTCATAAATATTCACTTCAATTTCTGAAACCTCTCCTTGCTTTAAAATTACAAGTTCTGCAGGTAATGCTGTAAATTCTTCATCTATTTTAAGTCCTTCTTTAAATAAATCCACATCTTTTTGTGTAACTTCCCCTTCTATTCTGGCAAAATATAATTTTCCCACATGCTTCTTTGGCGACAATAATTCATGTGCTAATTTTCCATCATTG
>JAFQAU010000268.1 GCA_017399885.1 Lachnospiraceae bacterium | reverse complement strand
TAATAGGTACACTGGTAGGTAATCCTTGCATTAATCCCATTCCAAACCAACCACCGGTTCCAATGGCAAACAAGGATTGGGCTACTTGATATCCTTGATTATCTATGGTACTCCAAGGATCCTTCCATGCCAAAACCCTGGTTCTCACATGGCTAAATACATGATATCCAAGAAATGCTGCAACGCTCCCTGAACCAAAACCAGCTAAAAGGAGACTTATTTTTCCTTTTGCTACATAAAGCATAAGAAGATAGCTCAAAAAGAAGATTACAGCGCCTCCTAAATCTTTCTCTAATACCAAAACCAACACAAACGCAGCTGCCATAGCAGTAATTTTTACTATATTTGAAAAAGTTAATTTCGTTTGACTTAGGATAGAGGCAAATGCAAATACAAATAATATTTTCACAAATTCAGAGGGCTGTATACTAACAGGTCCCATATGCAACCAGTTCTTTGCACCATACTTTGCCTTACCAAAGAACAATACAATTAACAATATAATTAGTCCAAGCACAGCATAAAACCAACCTTCATATTGTAAATTTTTGAAATGTTCTATTATCCAAGGAACAAGCATACAAAAAAACATTCCTGCTATCATATAAACAAACTGCTTTTTCGCACTATCTAATGATAACCGTGCCAATATTACCAGACTTATAGCCATTAGCATATGCATATGATTCAATATAGGTTGGTTTTCCAAACCATATATTTTTCTATAAACCACATTAGAAATTATGAAAAATAGCACTTCACAACAATAAATTCCCAAAATCAGTACATCCTCTGTATTTAAATAAAGCAAGATATGCCCCAAAAAGTGAAATGCGTATATCAGCATCCTTTGTTTATGAAATATTTTCCGTTTTTTTCTTTTCTTTTTGATAGAAAATACAGAAAAACTCCAAAACGTATACAATGCCATCCATATCACCATAATATAACGGGACAATTCTGTAATTACTGTTTCCACTTACTACACCTACCTTACGCCTTTTCTATAATGTCCAGTTGTAAACTCTTTTATTGGACATTCGCTCTTTTTATTTTTTGCTCCTAAATAAAAAAGAATAATTTCTTCTGTTCTCTCTGCACTCTCTGTAACAAAATCCAATCGATAATGCCTTGGTTTCAGTTCCTCTAACTCTTCCATGTATTCATGCAACGATAATGGAAGTCCATCATATATCTGATTGTAACAATATTTGCACCGATTGATTGCATAAAATTCTTTTTTAAATTTATCTACAAATATTAACTTCCTCATATTTTTACTGCAGCTTTTCGTATTTTTTTCTATACATTGAACAGAAGTCATCAATGGCAAATGTCCATAAACAATAATATCTTGATTTTCACAACCATTTATTCTCCACTGATACCCATTTAATTCTATTGAAGCAGTGGTATAATTTACGCCCTTCTTTTTCCAAAAGCTCTTTGCTTCTTGATTGAATGTATACATATTGTAATCAAGAATACACTCTTTTTTTGTATTGTTTTTCACATAATTTTCATACAATGCATATGCCTCGAAATTCTTTATAACATATCCCTTAATTTTTTCATGACCTATAAGCTTAGACAGTACAGTTTCCTCTCCTTTATTTTTAAAGGACTTTGCCATTGCCTTTTCATAGATTTCATAATCCTTCCTTCGCAAGATAGCTGGTAAAACTAAATACGCCGGTTTGTTATTCTCCTCTATGATTTCCAATACATCCTCTTCATTTAGAGCACCCAAATCATAATATATATTTTCTATTTCCGAATATTTCAATGCCACCTTAGCCTGTTCCGGTTTTGTTACCATTACAACAAAAGAGCTTGCAGTTTTACTTTCAGATTGTATTAGTTTTTCTGTTCCAGTATTTAATTGTACCGCCTCTCGATAGTAACTACTACAAATCTGCGTAGTAATCTCTTCTATAGCACGCCTACGAAGATCATTTAATTTCCCTATTGGAATAAACACAGCTTCTTCCATATAAACATTACATTCTTGCAAATAAAAATGCGTATCATTTAGTTTCCCTAACTGCTTTATTATCTTTTCTTCTGTTATAGGTTGGTTATTGGCTCCTTCTGTCAAATCTCCCTTTACAGAAACACTATATTCTCCTGCTACAACAGTAAGCTCCATTTCACTTCCTACTAATGCTGTAAAATACATATCTATAGATATTTTTCTACTTTTTTCAAGAATCTCTTTTTGGATTTTATCCAGTAAAGCATTTCTTCTTGTTCGGTATACCGGATCCCCTACTGTAATTCCTGCATTTGGCTTAGTATTGGTTTCTGTTTTCCCCTCTTTCAGAACCAAAGCCCCCTCTTTTACTGTATATTCATACAAGCAGTCTCCATTCTTTCCTCTAAATTCTAACACATCCTGTGCATAGATATCTTGCTCCAGCTTTATATAGGCCCGATTCTTTTTCATTCCG
>JAFQAU010000032.1 GCA_017399885.1 Lachnospiraceae bacterium | reverse complement strand
TTTTTTCTGATTCGTTCCTGTTCTCTGCTCATTTGTACACCTCTGCGATAAAGTTTTTCTTTTATTTTACCTTATCGCAGGGAAAATGGCTTGTATTAACTACATTTAGTGCGAATTATTTTTACCTTTCAGAACTGTTATTTTACTGTTAAGCTACTTTAATTCCACTGTTCATTATTTTAATCCTATTCTCTCTAATCCAAGAAATCAGGTCTTTTTCTCTATCATAATGTCTGCTAAATTCGGCTGTACATTTTTCTTTATCTATACTCTGTGTTTTGTAATCGTAGCAGTAGAGAAGGAACGATGAATACCAGTCCCTCTGTACTTCCGTACCGTCTCTTAATTTATAAAGTCTGTCCGACAGTTTCTTTTTGATATAGTCATCTGACGTATGGTCATACTGGCTCGCTCTGTAATTATTAGGAACTTCTATGTATGTGCCGCCTGTGACCTTGAATTTCTTTTCCACGGTAGTCTGAAATCCACCCGGACAACGGTTTTTAACAGACCTGCCAAAACGTTTTTTTCTATTGAACCTGCCTTTGCTGTCCTTAGTTGTCTCTTTGGCACGTTTCATCAGTTTACCTGCATTTTTAGGCTCTGTAATAAATGTATCTCCGATACTTCGCAAATGGTTGGCATCTTCATTTATTGCAAGTTGTCTGTTAACAGCATTGATACGACATAATTCTGTATGTCTGGCTTTTAATTTCTTATATCTGTTAGAATACTTCCATCTTTTGTGACCTTTTTTAACAGTACCATCTTCATTATAATTTTGCGGATTAGTCTCCCGTCTTGACCTTTCCATTGCACGGTAAAGCAGACGTTCCTTTCTTTCGGAAGTCTGAATACTGTTGCCACGTTCAGACAGATTTTTCAATCCGACTTCCGCATCAGATGTATAAGCTACTGTCTGTGTTCCAATATCAGCTCCAATAATTCCTTTACCAAGCTTATGTCGTTGATTACCAAATCTGTCATATTTAGGCACTGCTTTCCCTTCGATGGTTATATGCAGGTTTACTCTGTACCTGCCCCGAATCAGTTTTGGAACAAGAGTAGCATAGCAGGGTCTGTATGTATCCATACAACAGGCATTTTCAATAAAAGTCTCAACTGCCTTTTTGTCAATAATCTTAGGTTCAGAAAGATAAGACAAAACAGCATTAACTTCATCATTTTGAAATCTGTCTTTAATTTGTATACCAAAAGCAGTTTTACCAAGTTTAAACTGCAGTTTATTTTCTTTAACAGATATCGGAATACCACGATTTATCTGCTTTGCTCTGATACAGGGCAACTCCCCGTATTTAGAAAAATGTATGTTTATTCCATTACCATAAAGACATTTTTCTATACCTTGCCAAACATCTTCGGCTTTAGTGAGAGCAAATACGGCATCTATACCATATTTCTTACCTATTGGTATCATAGATGTCCTACAATAAGCCCAAGTGACATTATACTGCTTTTGCATCTCGTTAAGCTGATTGGCTAATTCCCTGCGTTTTTTCTTATCTTCAGTAGAACCATAGAGTTTAAGTAACTTACGATACCTTTTGGTACGCATCAACTGGTCATAGTTCTTTCTCATAAGACCTACAAGTTCATTACCTGCTTTTCTAATCTTATTAGAAAGAGTCACGACTTTTTGTATAGCAGAAGAAGACATATCGGTTTCTACGACCAAGACATGTCTGTCAGAAAGTTTATGAAATTGTTTTAGAAGTTTTTTGTATTCTTCATCAACCATTATTTTTCTGCTCCTCTATATACTTAATTACTGTAGCCTCGCTTATATGCCCTACCGTAGATACAAAATATCCTCTTGACCATAAAACTCCGCATCTTGCATAGAATTGTTTTAGCTTTGGATATACCTTAAATAATTCAATAGCACTGATGCTTTTAAGTGTTCTAACAACATCGCAAGGGGCTACCGTTTGTGGTACATCCACAAATATATGTATGTGGTCTGGCATCACTTCAAGTGCTTTGATTTTATATCCATAATTATCACATATTTTCTGTAATATTCGCTTCAGAGTAACATCTACCTCTCCTTGTAATACAGAAAACCTAAATTTAGGACACCAGATTATGTGATACTGGATTAGATATTTACAATGCGAAGCGCTATGATATTGCTCATCACTCATAATCTTGTTCTCCTAATTGATATTTTTCTTGAATACCTCTACGCATTAAATCAAGAAATGTTATAGTTTCTCCTTCTTCAACAGAATAGATACGGGCAAGGTTTTCAAGTTCTATTTTCCACTCCATAGGAATAGATATGTTTATTTGTACATTATTTTTTTTTGGTCTTCCCATTACAAATTTTCTCCTCTTGATATTTTAATACCAGTGTCTCTTAATTGCTTTGCCTTTAATATGGATTTACATTGTTCAATGGTCGGGGTTATTATTTTACTCCATATTCCATAATCCTGATAAGGCTGAACATATGCAGCATCTTCTTCGGAAAGTAAACAATCCCACTCACCTAACACCCAACCATGTTTAACTAATCCTTTTTCTATTTCTATTGGTCTTGGATGGGTTTCTTTACACTTATTGCAAGGACACCATAAATGTTTGCAATGGGTTAATTCATAATATGTATATTTATCTATTCGTTTTTTGATTGTTTGCTCAAATCCGCAATAGTCACATTTTAAAGTAAACATACAGGAAGTTCCTTTCAAATATTTTATACATAGATTGTATATCTATTCTATGTAATTATCAAACAAAAGAAAAGCGGGGG
>JAFQAU010000267.1 GCA_017399885.1 Lachnospiraceae bacterium | reverse complement strand
CTTTAAAGGCTTTTATCCAAGCATAAATAGTACCTGAAGGAATTCCTAATTCAGCAGCAGCTTTGTGACCACCTATTTCTTGCGCAAGCTTAACTGCCTGTGATTTAAACTCTTGATCATATGATTTTGTAATTCTTTTTTCTGCCATATCAATCTCTCCTATTCTCTTATAGATTATATATCAAAATCCTTGAGAATGGGATGTCAATTTTTATTGTACAACATCAAAATTGAAACTGCCAGAGAAACAGAAAGAGAAAATTTAAATCAGATTTATTATTCGGCTACAAAAGAATATGAAATGGTAAAAGCCTTTTCTTCTGCACTGTTTGACCGTCAACCGGAGGATCCGGATTATTTACATATCTGTCTTGGTATTGGAGAATTGCCTGCAAAGCAAAAAGTAACCTGTCATATGCCAAACAAGCTGGAGTTAGAAGATAGTATGGAAGCAATTCCACAAAAAATGGAAGAAGCCTATGAAAACATTGAAAATGTTCCAATTGTGTGTGATGCACAAGCTTGTAATGCGATTGGAATTATAGGGGAAGAAACAAAACGTTATATAATTTTTAAAAGAATCCTGTTTGATTTATGTATTCGCCATTTTTTCAAGGATGTAAATATTTATCTTTTTCTTCGCGATGATCAGGAAGAAATTGCAGAAAAGGTGCGTTTATTTCCTCATTTGAATCAAGGAAATGGATGTCGTAATATTGCCTGTGATACAGAAAGCAGAAACCGATTATATGACATACTTTATAAAAGATTTTCAGAAAAAAAAGAAGAAAAGCTGATGTTTCCTAGTGATATTGTTTTTATGTATCACGAGACTGGTTTAATGGAACATCCCTTGTGTTCCTATATTCAAAATGCCTCAGATGTAGGAGTTTGTTTTTTCTTTTTTGCAGATACCAAAGAACTATTACCACAGGGGTGTGACAAGATAATTGAAATGCAGGAAGAAAAAGGAACATTACTGGATAGTAAAGATAAGGAATCGTGTACAATATTTTATTATGAAGAAATTAGTGATGATGCATTAAAAGAAGTTTCAGAATTCTTATCGCCTGTATATGCCAAGGAAATCAGTGTGGAAAATGCCATTCCAAAGAAGGTCACAATGTTTGAGATGTTGCAAATTGAAAATGAAAAACAATGGGACTTAAAGAAGAATTGGGAAAACAATCGTGTTTATGAGTCAATGGCAGTACCGGTGGGAGAAGGAAGAAAAGACAAAAAAGTATATCTGGATATTCATGAGAAGGCACATGGTCCTCATGGTTTGGTTGCCGGCACAACAGGTTCAGGAAAAAGTGAGCTGTTACAAAGCTATATTCTATCAATGGCGTTACAGTATTCACCAAGTGAGGTAGGATTTGTACTGATTGACTTTAAAGGTGGTGGTATGGCAAATCAGTTTGCTCATTTGCCCCATCTGGTAGGTGCAATTACAAATATTGATGAATATTCTATGGAGCGTTCTTTAAAATCCATACAGGCAGAATTGAAAAAAAGGCAGGAATTATTGGCTGCACTGGGTGTAAATCACATAGATGATTATATTCAAAAAAGAGAAAGGGATAAGGAACTACAGATTCTGCCACATTTGATTATTATAGTAGATGAATTTGCAGAATTAAAAGCACAACAGCCGGAGTTTATGAAGGAGCTTATCAGTGCTTCACGTATCGGAAGGAGTTTGGGGGTGCATTTGATTTTAGCAACTCAAAAACCATCCGGTCAGGTAAGTGAACAGATATGGAGTAATTCCCGATTTAAACTCTGCTTGAAGGTACAGAGCAAAAGTGACAGCAATGAAGTATTAAAATCACCATTGGCTGCCAATATAAAAGAAACAGGTCGTTGTTATTTGCAGGTAGGAAATCACGAAATATTTGAATTATTCCAATCAGCCTACAGTGGAGAACAGGTAAAGGAAAGTGGAGCAGAGAGAGAGGGAGACTACTCTGTTGCAGAAGTTTCTTTGACGGGAGAAAGAAGTATCATTTACGGAAATCATAAAAAGACAACGAGCAAAGGTGAAGTGAGCACACAGTTAGAGGTAGTGGTCTCTTACATAAAAGAATATGTTGAAAAAAATAATATTGCATGTGCAGGAAAAATTTGTATGCCAGAGCTTGATGCCAATGTTTCCTTTCAGGAGAAAAGCATAAAAACAGAAACGAAAGAGATGCATGCAGAAGTAGGAATACTGGATATTCCGGAAAGACAGGTACAGATACCATTACAGCTGCATGTTGGACAGTGCAATACAATGGTAATTGGTTCCGCACAAAGTGGAAAGACGAACCTTCTTCTTAGTGTGGTTCGAAGTCTAACCACTAGATATACACCGAAAGAAGTAAATCTGTATATGATTGATTTTGCAAGCCGAATATTAAAAAATTTTGAGGAGTTGCCACATGTAGGTGGAGTGGTTTGTGCAAATGAAGAAGAGAAACTTAGGAATCTATTTAAACTTATGTTTCGTATTATGGAAGAGAGAAAGATACGAATGGAAAGCGTAAATGTGGGCTCATTTACTGCATATAAGGAAGCCGGATATGAAGATTTGCCGCAAATTGTATTACTAATTGATAACCTGACAGCACTGAAAGAACTTTATTTCAATGAAGATGATACCTTGCTTCGATTAAGCAGAGAAGGACTTACAGTTGGTATTAGTATTTTTGTATGTAATCCGCAAACAAATGGAATCGGATATAAATACTTGTCAAACTTTTCACAAAGATTGGCGTTTTATTGTAATGATACTTCTGAATATGCAAACCTGTTTGGTGCAAGTAAACTGTGTTTACCTCAAATACCAGGACGCTGTCTGGTTGAGGTGGAGAGAAACATATTAGAAGCACAGATTTATTTGCCATTTACAGGAGAAAGGGAAATTGAACGAGGCGAACAGATGCTTCAATATGTGAAAGAAAAGAAGCAAGATATGACCCAAAGAGCAGTTCCAATACCTGTCATACCAAAGGAAATTACCCATTCTTATATTACAAATACATTCCATTGTAAGGAAGAGCTAAATCGATATATTTATGGTTTGGATTACGAAGAAGTAGAGCCTATATCCCTCTTGCTAAACCAAGGAGATGTATATTCGTTGGTTGGTGGAGAGCAGTTGTTACATCATGAGTTTATCAGAAATTTATGCAAACATTTAGAGAGGAATGCAGATGGCAATAAGGTAGAGCTGCATATATTGGATGGTGATTTGCAGATGCTTGAGGATTTGAAGCAATATAAATTTTGCCGGGAATATGCATATGGACAGGAAAATATCTGTCAGGCAATCACAGCATTAGAAGGAGAATTGCGCCAAAGATATGAAAATTATAGCAGAGACAGAGCATATCTGGAACAGGCATCATTAAAAATAATTATATTTGGCGATAAAAAAGTAGCAGAATATATCGTTAGTGACAAAGAATGTTGTAAAAAATATCTGGATATGGTGAAGCAATATATAGGAATGAAAAACAGCTTTTTCTGGACAGGAATTGAGAACCAGAACATATCCTTCAATTCTGGTGAGATATATCGCAATATGAAAGAAAGGGCACAATTTCTTGTATTTGAAAATGTGAACCATATAAAAATCACAGATATATCTATTACCACAGTAAAGAAATTTAAGAAAAAGCTAGAGAGGAAAGAAGGCTATTGGATTACGCAGGATGGTGTAAAAAAAGTGAAGCTGATGTAACGATTTAGATAGGGACAATCACTTTGCTGATTGCAAAAGAACAGGAGGAAGCATAAGGCAAAATGTGTAAAGAAAAAACAGGACAGGAAAAAATAAAACAACCAAAACCACTTCCGAAAAAAGAATTTATTCCTGATTTTGGAAAAGAAGAAAGAAAAAGCAAAAAAACACTTGTGATGCTAATTACAACAGTATGTGTGCTGGCTATGTCTGTGGGAGGTGGATACTGGTATGTTACCTGTTCAAAGAATATAGGTGCCATAGTGCAATGGGAAAAAGAAAGGGAAGCTGTCTTCCATGTAGAGATGGGTAGGGTTGTGGAGAAGGTAGTATCGTATATAGAGAGTCGGTGCATGGTTCCGGATGTAGTGAATATGACAGAAGCAGAAGCAAAGAAAAGTTTAAAAAAGCGATTAACAGTTCAAGTAAAGTACACATATAGCGCATCTGTGAAAAAAGGAAAGGTAATTTCACAAAGTGTGAAAGCAGGAAGTATAGTAAAAAAAGGAAAGACGATTGTATTGACAATCAGCAAAGGAGAGAAAGTTGTAGCAACACCAAAGCCGGTTGTACAGGAACCTGTCTATGTACCATCAAAACCCAAAGCACCGGCTGTTACCAAAAAAACACAGATACCAAAGCAGGATGAAGATATAGAAGTGGAAGTGATTGCGGAGGAATAGAGGAGGCAGAGAACATGGATGAAGAATATGAAGAATTGTTACGACAAGAAAAAATAAAACAGGCTGAGCAGACTGTATGTCAAGAAGAGAATACCAACATGGATATGCAGATAGAAAGATTGGCGGTATTAAAAAAACAGCTTGAAGAGTGGAAAGATGAATATAGAGATATTACGGATGCATTCGTGAGATATCCGGAACAGTATCTTGTTGAAGAATGGCATGGGGATGTATATGACAAGACAACAGAACAAATTTGGAATGATATTCAGGAAAAATCTTTGGATATAGTTGGAAAGATAGATATCTATTTAGATGCTGTATGTAATAAGATTTGTGAATTAAAAAATGCACAAGAAGAAAATATTTTTTTAATTTCCTCAATTAAAAAAGAATTAAGAATACTGAGAAATGAAATAGAAAAGTACTTGGATTAGGAGGAGAAAATGCAAATTTATATAAACCAAGAGAAAAGTTCTTTATCCTTAATGCAGTTAAGAAATGCAAGTGACCAGCTACAGATAGAAGAAATGCAAGGATTAAAAAAAACAGAACTGAGTGGTACATATCGTTTGGCAATGGCATATGAAAACATAATGGAACTATTACAGGAATTTCAATCATTAGTAAAACAGGATGTAGCAGATGCACTACGTGCCACAGAAGCACTGAAAGAGACAGATACCTTGTTGTCTCATTCCGTTTCGAAGGGTGGTGAAACACCATGAAACAGTCAGAAGAAATACTTTCCCTTGGAAGCATCGTAAGTATAAAAGGAAGCTACAAAAAAATGCTGATAATAGGAAGGGCATTATTTGTAAATCTCCCGGAAGGTAAGAAATACTTCGATTATGCAGCCGTTACTTATCCGGAGGGAATAATGGGCGATCAGATTGCCTATTTTCAACATGAGGATATGGAGCAGATTTACTTTCATGGATTTACAGATGAGGAAGATAGAAAAGTAAAACAGAGAATGGAAAACTTCAAAAAAACATCACAGACTACCAGGCAAGAAGAAAGTGAGTGAGCATGAATTACAAAGAATTTATACTAGACAACGAGAACATCCGAACTTTTCGAGAAAATGCAAGTGTACAGGTATGCAATTGTATTGAAAAATTGTATAATGTAGATATAAAGGTGAATGAATTACTTGCTACACAGGACTTTCAAGGCATGGCAGCGGAGAGCATAAAAACATACTTCGGTGAGGTATATTCTGTTCTTTTAAATTCCATGATTACAGTGGCAAATGATTTTTTCAATAAGATGCATCTATACGCAGAACTGTTTGTATCTGAAGTGGATGCTTCTCAGACTGCCCGCATACCGGAAGCTGGTATGAACGAACTAAAGAATCACATGAATATGGTATTCTATGACTTAGATAGTGTGGTAGATGAAGTCAACGCCAGCATGAAAAGTGTACAGGATATGATAGAATTGGAGCCTATTGATACCACCAGCTTAGCAGAAAGCTTTGATGATGTAAAAAGTTACATCAATAAAAAAGAAGAAATGATCGCAATGTTGGATGCCGATTTTTGCAACAATGAAATCTCGGAATTGGAAAAGTTGATTTTTGCAACCAAAAATCTGATTCAGGATTATAAAAATAG
>JAFQAU010000266.1 GCA_017399885.1 Lachnospiraceae bacterium | reverse complement strand
TGCACCGGAGAGAATTATTCCCGGTAATATGATATATGAATTGGTTCATAATAATAGAACTATTGGAGCGGATGATTTCCAAATTGGTGAAAAAGTAAAGCAGATATATTCATCTTTTTGCCAGGGAGAAATAGTAGTAACAGACATCAGAACTGCAGAAATGACTAAGGTTGTTGAAAATACATATCGAGATATTAATATCGCATTTGCCAATGAATTGGCTAAGATATGTAGAAGTGATGAATTGGATGTGTATGAGATTATCAGAATTGCAAATAAGCATCCACGTGTAAATATATTAACTCCAGGGCCTGGAGTAGGAGGTCATTGTATCTCGGTAGATCCATGGTTTTTGGTAGGGGACTATCCCGGCTTAGCCAATATCATTTTGACTGCAAGAAAAATAAATGATAAAATGCCGGAATTTGTGCTCCAGAGAATTAAAGAAATAATGGAAGAAAAAGATATTAAAAGTGCAACGAGAGTGGGATTGTATGGACTTACTTATAAAGAAAATGTGGATGATATGCGAGAAAGCCCTTCTTTGCAACTTTTGGAAAATATGAAAAGGCACTTGGCTGCTGGAATATTAAAGGTTTATGATCCTTTTATCGATAAGGAAGTTGTTGAGAATCAATATTATGATTTCGACAAATTTTTACAGGATGTGGACCTTGTTGTAATTATGGTTGGACATAATCATATAAAGGAGAACTTAGAAAAATTACAGGGAAAAGTAGTCTTGGACACAAGATGTGTTTGTAATTTGGAAGGGACGTATAGATTGTAAAAATAAGTGAAGTAGGTAGTTATGGAAAAGAAAGGTATTAACGAAAAAATAGTAGGGGGATTAATATGGACATACGCTGAAAGAATGTCATCGCAAATTGTCAGTTTAATTATAACGATAATTCTTGCCAGATTGCTTACGCCAGAGGAGTATGGAATTGTATCTATTGTAACAGTTTTTATTGTTTTGGCAGATGTATTTGTGGTAAATGGCTTTGGCAATGCTTTAATTCAGAAAAAGGATGCTGATCAAATAGATTTTTCTACTGTATTTTTCTTTAATATTTTATTTTCGGCAGGCATTTATATAGTACTATTTTTTTTGGCAGAGCCGATTGCGCTTTTTTATGAGATAGAAATATTGATTCCTGTTTTGCGAATAATGGCGATACGTATTCCAATTGCAGGGGTGAATTCCATACAGCAGGCGTATGTTTCAAAAAAAATGGATTTTAAAAAATTCTTTTTTGCAAATATATGGGGAACAGTACTGTCCGGGATGATTGGAATTGTTATGGCGTATTGTGGAATGGGAGTTTGGGCCTTGGTAGCGCAGAACTTGTCTAATACAATTATTGGTACTGTTGTATTATGGTTTACGGTGAAATGGCGTCCAAAGATGGTATATTCTCACGAGAGGATGAAACGGTTGTTCAACTTTGGTTCTAAAATTTTGGCATCATCTTTATTGATAGCAATCTATTCCAATGTGCAGGACCTAATCATAGGTAAGAAATTTTCTTCTCAGGACTTGGCATATAGTAATAAAGGCAGGCAGTTTCCAAGTTTGATTGCTACTAACATTAATACATCGCTGACAAAGGTTTTGTTTCCGGCTGTAGCAGAATGCCAAGATGACTTGCAGCGTGTAAAGCATATGACGCGTAAGGCAATTAGTATTGGAACCTATGTGTTGGCACCTGTTTTGATTGGTTTTGCCGCGGTGGCAGTACCATTTGTAGAAGTTTTGCTGACAGAACGTTGGCTGCCTTGTGTAGTGTATTTGAGAATTATGTGTATGGTATATTTGCTTCAACCAATACAAACAGCTAGTTTACAAGCGATGAAAGCATTGGGAAAGAGCGATTTATACTTAAAACTGGAAATTATAAAAAAGATGGTCGGAATTATAATTCTCTTTGTTACGGTTACAGCTTTTGATAGTGTTTTAGCCATAATTTGGGGGAGCTTGATTGTAGAAATATTTTCTACTATAATTAACATTCCAGTAAATAAGAAATTGTTGGGATATAATTATTTGGAACAGTTGGCCGATGTGGGAACATCACTTATAATTTCAATAATTACTGGCGTAATTATTTATGGGATAGGATTGTTTCAAATAGATAGTTTGATAGCACTAATTTTGCAAGTGGTCTGTGGCGTAATCCTATATGTTTTTATTTCTAAAATCACAAGGAATGAGAATTACAAGTATCTTGAAAATTTTTTAAAGATAATTATAAAGAAGATTAGAGGTAGATGAAAATATGAAAAAAATCATGTTGGTTTTTGGTACTCGACCTGAAGCAATTAAAATGTGCCCTTTAGTAAATGAATTAAAGAGCAGAGAAAATGTAAAGACAATAGTATGTGTTACAGGACAACATAGAGAAATGCTATACCAGGTGTTAGAGATATTCGGAGTAACCCCAGATTATGACTTGGAAATTATGAAGGAAAGACAGACTCTGTTTGATGTGACACAAGAAATATTGGCAGGCATTAAAGTGGTTTTGGAAAAGGAGAGGCCGGATGTTGTTTTGGTACATGGAGATACTTCTACAACTTTTTCAACAGCATTGGCATGTTTTTATATGGGCATTGATGTGGGACATGTTGAGGCTGGGTTGCGAACTTATAATTTGCAGTCTCCATTTCCAGAGGAATTTAATCGTCAGGCTGTTTCCATTATTGCCAAATATAATTTTGCTCCAACGCAGGAGGCGAAAAGGAATCTGTTGAATGAGGGAAAAAAAGAAGAGAATATTTATGTAACAGGAAATACTGCGATTGACGCGTTAAAGACCACTGTATTAGATAATTATAGCCATAAATATTTGGAATGGGCTATGGGAAGTAAGCTAATTTTGATTACAGCACATCGTAGAGAGAATATTGGGAAACCGATGGAACATATGTTTCGTGCAATTCGTAGGATTATTGATGAAATGCCGGAGGTAAAGGCGATATATCCTATCCATATGAATCCTGTTGTGCGTGAAATTGCCAATAGAATATTGGGTGACGAAGAAAGAATTAAAATAATTGAACCATTGGATGTATTGGATTTTCATAATTTTATGGAAAAAAGCTATTTAATATTGACAGATAGTGGCGGAATTCAGGAGGAAGCTCCATCTCTAGGGAAGCCTGTTTTAGTAATGAGAGACACAACTGAAAGACCTGAGGGAGTGGAAGCAGGGACATTGAAATTAGTTGGGACTTCTGAAGAAAAAATATATGATACTTTCAGAATGCTTTTGACAGATGAGGGAGAATATCAAAAAATGAGCAAGGCATCAAATCCGTTTGGCGATGGCGAAGCTAGT
>JAFQAU010000265.1 GCA_017399885.1 Lachnospiraceae bacterium | reverse complement strand
TATTTTCTTTTTTTATACCAATTCCCGTATCCGTAACAGATACTTTAAGTTCTAGCTGCTTATCTTCTGTAATCTGTCCATCAAATCGTAGGGTAATGCTGCCTTTATTTGTATATTTTACAGCATTGGAAAGCAAATTCACAATAATTTGCCGAATACGAAGCTCGTCTCCATATAAAATACTTGGTAGTGTCTCATTATTTTCCACTATTAAGTCCAGCCCTTTATCAGTGGATTTGGAGGAGAGCATTACATAACAATCGCATAATAACTGTTTCAAATCATATTGATTTTCCGTTAACTCCATCTTTCCGCTTTCAATCTTAGACAAATCTAAAATGTCATTTATAATGGATAGTAAGGTTTTACTGGCAAATTGTATATTTTGTGAATATTCCATAATTTCTGGTGTTTCAGTTTGGCGTGAAATGATTTCATTCATACCAATGATTGCGTTGATAGGTGTCCTTATTTCATGGGACATATTGGATAAAAATATAGTTTTTGCCTGGTTTGCTTGGTCTGCTTCTTCTTTTAAAGCCTGCATTTTTATGGTTTGCTGCCTTTCTCTTGTCAAATCCAAAAATAGTAGATAATAGCCTATGGGCTTATTATTTTTAATCACATTATTCACGGATACATCAAAAAACTTTTCTCCAATTTCCATTTCACATTCTTCCCCACGCAGAAGTTTTTGTAATATTGATGTTTCAATAATCTGTGCATCTATAACAGCATCTCCGTGTTTTAATCGGCAGATGTTGGGAAGTAGTTCTTTGGCGCTGTCATTTGCCCCAACAAAACAATAATCTTCGTTCATAATCACTACCGGTTCTTTCATTTGTCGTACAATATCTGCGTATGCAACATAAACATCTTCAAAAACATTCATATATACTACACCAAAAAATAGAACAGCACAGGAAAGTGCTATGGATGCGGGAACCGTATCATATGCTTTTAAATAACCGGTTAAAAGGAAAATATAAGATGTGTTAGGTACAAATAATGCTATAATAAGAATACTATATTTTCTTTTCATGGTCTTCGTTCTTGCGGATATCCATTCACGTATGGAAATTATCTCTCCAATTAGTAACTCCAAAAGCATCTTACACATTCCTATATAGTATAAAATCCCTCTGCCTAATACCATCTTTACAGTTCCATTTACTACGCGATGCTCCACGCTTGTGTAGTAAATATCCGTATATTCCCAAAACCATACTCCAAGTATCATACTTATGTCGATGGCGAGTAATGCCACCTTGATAGGCGTAGGGAAGTTTTTATTACAATATGCCAATACAAAAAACATAAAAATCGTTGATATAAATGCGACTCCAAAGTATTCTGCTTTTAATGCAATGCTTGCCTCACTTACATTTTTGGATTGTATTACTAATAAATATCCCGCATTTTCTATAAGAGCAAGTGCGGAAGCCATCAACAACCATTGTGTTACTTCGTTGACTTTTTTCGATAAAAGCATCATTACAAAAATGGCACACATAAATACCATTAATACTTGTATGCATATTGGTCCCTTTGAAATATTTTCCATAAATTCTACATGTTCATTTCCCATACACAACCCCCCTCAAGTTTATGTTTTAAGATCATTTTATCATATTTTTTTGGGGTTTAACAGAGGGATATTAAAGTCAAAAGTGCTGAGAGTTTTTAATAAATTTTTTCTTATTTTACATGGACTTACAATGTAGCAGTTCAGAAAGTGGCTGAACCGTTACCCATTTCTTCAACAATTAGACCGAAATAACTTGTCATATAGTTTTTGATACTATATAATAGGTTTGGAGTGTCTAAAACATCAGAGGTGCTTCTTTTATACTATATATGATATAGCAGGCTGGCTTGTAAATATCATATATAGTATGTAAGAAGAGAGAGAAGTGCTTTTGACACCTTAATCATAATAGTAGAGTTTGATGGAAATATAGAAGGGAATGTATACAAGGTATGAAAAAAACCAATGCAGAGTATGTGCGCCAGATTATAGAGAGTCTGCAAAAGTTAGATTATATCAAACCAGGAGAGATTCCGAATATTGATTTATATATGGATCAGGTGACCACTTTTATGGATGAACATTTAGCAGATGCTAAGAGATTTCCAGAGGATAAGATTCTTACCAAGACTATGATTAATAACTATACAAAGAATAATTTATTGCCTCCCCCTGATAAGAAGAAGTATTCAAAGGAGCATATGCTTTTATTAATCTTCATATATTATTTTAAAAATGTTCTTTCTATTGGGGATATACGAAATATTTTTCAGCCGCTGATTAAGATGTTTGAGAACGAGAAGAAGGGTTTCTCCAAGGATATAAATTTAGAAGCAGTCTATGAAGAGGTATTTAGCTATGAGAAGGAACAGATAGACACGCTTATAAAAGATGTAGTAAAGAAGTTTCATAAAGCCGAGGGGACATTTGTGGATAAGTCAGCCGAGGAGGAAGACAAAGAATTTCTCGTGTGTTTTACATTTATATGTAGTCTGAGCTTTGATGTGTATATCAAGAAAATGATTATAGAGAAAATGATAGACCAGCATATCTCACCTCGTTTTGGAAAAAATGAGAAGATGGACAAATAAAAGTGAAAAGAAAAAGGCAATAGGTTAGCATAGGGCTAAACTAAAAAAGATGTGGAGAATAGAAAAGTTAAACGATTACCCCACATCTTTTTCCTTTATAGGAAAGTTTGTCCAATAAGGTAAAAACGTTCCGTAAGGACGTCATCCTCAATAATATAAGAGATACAATGCTTACATTTGTTTATCTAAGAAATGCTTTTTCATAGCATCGAAGGTTTCTGTACTAATGTAATGTTCCACACGACAAGCATCCTTTCTTGCGATGTCTTCAGGAACACCAAGTGAAATAAAAATTTCAGCAATTACATTATGTCGTTCGTACATTTTATTTGCAATAGCTAGTCCCTTTTCTGTTAAGGTTATGTAATTATTTTCATCTACGTTTACATATCCCTCTTCACGAAAGTTTTTGATAACCACAGATACGCTTGCTCTTGCATAACCAAAGTAGCTACAGATGTCAGTTGCTCGAACACTTTCCTGTTTTTTTGAAAGCACAAGTATTGCTTCTAAGTAGTCTTCCCCAGATTCTTTTATTTTCATTTTTTCACCTTCCATTCATTTTTTACAATCACGCACTATTATAACAGAAAAGGAAAAAAAATACAAAATAAAATAGAAAAAACTTGACAAAAAAGTTAGTCTGTTCTAACATATAATTGGTGTTAGTATGAGCTAACAGACGAAAGAAGGTGAATGGTAATGATGCCATTAGCAATGATGAAAGCAGGAGAAACAAATGTAATAAAAAGAATAGGGGGAAAGGAAGAAACCAAAAAGTTTTTGGAAAGTCTTGGTTTTGTTCCAGGGTCTAATGTTATTGTTATTTCCCATATAGGGGGGAATGTAATTGTAAACGTGAAAGAATCTAGAGTTGCTGTCAGTAAAGAGATGGCAATGAAAATAATGGTTTAGAACAGTAACAGATTAACCCTTGGCTAAACTTTTTTAGAATAGGAGGTATGAAATGAGTACATTACGTGATGCAAAAGTAGGAGATAGTGTTAAGGTAAAAAAACTACATGGTGAAGGTGCTGTAAAGAGACGTATTATGGATATGGGAATTACAAAAGGTGTAGAAATTCATATACGCAAGGTTGCACCTCTAGGAGATCCTATCGAAGTAACTGTGCGTGGATATGAGTTATCCTTGAGAAAAGCAGATGCTGAATTGATTGAGGTTGAGTAGTGGAAGTTAATTAATTTGTTTTATAAAAAGGAGGATAAAATGGGAATAAAGATTGCATTAGCAGGAAATCCAAACTGTGGTAAGACCACATTATTTAATGCATTAACCGGTTCTAATCAGTTTGTGGGAAACTGGCCCGGGGTTACAGTAGAAAAGAAGGAAGGTAAGTTAAAGATTGACAAAGAAGTAATGATTACTGACTTACCTGGTATCTATTCTTTGTCACCATACACTTTAGAAGAAGTGGTGGCTAGAAATTATCTGTTGGATGAGAAGCCAAATGCAATTCTTAATATTGTTGATGGTAGTAATTTAGAAAGAAACTTATATCTTACTACACAATTGATTGAATTGGGTATCCCTGTTATAGTGGCTGTTAACATGATGGATGTGGTAAAGAAGCAGGGAGATGCGATAGATACATCTAAGCTTTCTAAGGAAATGGGAGTTCCTGTAGTAGAGATTTCAGCACTAAAAGGAAATGGGATAAAAGAAGCTGCACAAAAGGCTGTTGAAATTGCTAAGAAGGGCGAAAGTATAGAACCAAAGCATCAATTTAGTGGAAGTGTAGAACATGCATTGGCACATATTGAAGAATTGGTATTACATAATATGCCGAAAGAAGAACAACGTTGGTATGCGATTAAGTTGTTCGAAAGAGACGAAAAGGTTGTAGAAAAGCTTAAATTATCAAAAGAAAACATAGAACATATTGAACAGGATATTCTATCTTGTGAAAAGGAAATGGATGATGATGCAGAAAGTATCATTACTTCCGAAAGATACATATATATCGGAAAGGTAGTAGAAGGTTGCTTAAAGAAGAATAAACGTGGAGCAGAGACTACCTCCGATAAGATTGATAAGATTGTAACAAACCGTTTCTTAGCTTTGCCTATTTTTGCAGTAATTATGTATTTAGTATACTATATCTCTGTTTCTACAGTGGGTACTTATGTAACAGATTGGGCAAATGACGGTGTGTTTGGAGATGGTTGGCACTTAGTAGGTGGTTCCTCTTACACTGAAGAATCAGAAGAATACGGAGAAGCAAATGGTGTGATTTCAGGATTCTTAGCAGGAATTTCTGAAAACGGTGTGGATGTTACTCCTATTGAAGAGGTTATGGATAGTGAAGCGGAAACCTATGATGGAGCTTTGGCAGTACAAACTTTGGAAGCTTTTGCAGCGCAGGTAGCAGATGGAACAGAGGTTACTTATGAAGTGGAAAGCGAAGAAACCTTAGAAATTTCAGAAGAAACAGCTTCGAAAGAAGATTTTGTAGCAGCTATTTCTGTTATGAAAGAGTATAATGGGGAGGAACCGGCACCGGAAGATTATGGTGTTTGGGTACCTGGTGTTCCTGTATTGGTAGGAAATCTATTAGAAAAAGTAAATTGTGCGGAATGGTTAAGTGCGTTAATTCTTGATGGTATTGTTGCCGGAGTGGGAGCAGTACTTGGATTTGTACCTCAGATTTTAGTGTTATTTATTATGTTAGCATTCTTAGAGTCTTGTGGATACATGGCAAGAATTGCATTTATTATGGACCGTATTTTTAGAAAATTTGGTTTATCTGGTAAATCCTTTATTCCAATGTTAATTGGAACAGGTTGTGGTATTCCTGGAATTATGGCATCAAGAACTATTGAAAATGATAGAGATAGGAAGATGACAATTATCACAACCACATTTATTCCTTGTGGAGCTAAGTTGCCGTTTATTGCATTAATGGCAGGTGCAATATTTAATGGAGCATCATGGGTTGCACCAGTATGTTACTTTGTAGGAATTTTTGCAATCATTTGTTCAGGAATTATTTTAAAGAAAACAACAGCATTCTCAGGTGATCCTGCACCATTCGTTATGGAGTTGCCTGCATATCATTTGCCTACAGTTGGAAATGTTTTAAGAAGTATGTGGGAAAGAGGATGGAGTTTTATTAAGAAGGCTGGAACAATTATTTTAGTATCAAGTATTATTATTTGGTATTTGTCTACTTATGGTATTGTAAATGGTCAATATACAGTATTAGAAGAAGATCAGATGGGGAACAGCTTTTTAGCTACTGTTGGAAATGCCATTGCTTGGATATTTGCTCCTTTAGGTTGGGGAAATTGGCAGGCAGCAGTTGGTGCATTTACAGGACTTGTAGCAAAAGAAAATATTGTAGCAACTCTTGGAATTTTCTACGGTGGTGGAGAAGAGTCAGCAATTTTGGCGATTGGAAATGCATTTACAGTAGCAAGTGGATTCTCTTTCTTGGTATTTAACTTGTTGTGTGCTCCATGTTTTGCGGCTATGGGTGCTATTAAGCGTGAAATGAATAATGGTAAATGGACAGCATTTTCAATTATTTATCAATGTGTATTTGCATATTTAGTAGCATTATGTGTAAACCATATTGGTGAGTTAATTATCACAGGAACATTTGGAATCGGAACTGTAGTAGCTTTCCTTGTAGTTGTTGGATTTATTTTCTTATTATTCCGTCCGGCAAAGAAGAAAGCCTAATTAGGAGGAGACAAACATGAATGCAGGAACCTGGTTGGTATTGATTATTTTGGTAGTAATTGTTGGGGCAATACTATATTGTCAGATAAAAGCAAAGAAGAAAGGAAAAACTTCTTGTGGTTCTGGTTGTAGCCATTGTGCTAATAATGGTTTTTGTCATAGGAAAATGTAAAAGTTCTCAATATCCTTAAGTATATGAAAATTAGAGCAACGGTTTTGCTCTTTGGCTAAACTGTTACAATTTAAAACATCAGGTGAAGAATATATGGATACTTGTTATGTTCTCTGCCTGATGTTTTTTTGCTTGTTTCTTATTTTTCTTTGGGATATAATGAAATTGTATTTGTGTGTTAAGAATATACGATAGAAGAAACAGCAACAGTTTGGGTGGTTCTGGTATTAACTGCACTGTCCCTAAGAAAAGGTATAATAAGAATAGAATTGGGCGGTTTTAAATGGGAGAATTACCCGATTATATAACGGTTTATCCAGTGAACTAAACTGTTACAGGAAATGGAGGGATATGTTTGTATACGAATTATATATTTGATATGTATGGAACATTGGTAGATATTCGCACCAACGAGCAAAAAGCTTATTTATGGGAGAAAATGGCAGAAATGTTTGGTTTTTGCGGTGCAAATTATGAGAAAAAAGAGTTAAAACAAAAATATTTTCAGTATATCAAAGAAGCAGAGGAAGAATTAAGAAGGACAGAAGAATATCCGGAAATAAAGATAGATCTTGTGATTAAGCGATTATTTCTAGAAAAGGGAAAAAAAATTGATGATGCTACAGTGGATGTTATTTTAAAAATGATTCGCGTACTTTCTACAAAATTTGTTCGTTTGTATGATGGGGTAATAGATCTTCTAGAAGAATTAAAAAGAAAGAACAAGAAGGTGTATCTATTATCCAATGCCCAAAGAGGGTTCACAGCACCAGAGCTTACTTATCTTGGGATAGAGAAATACTTCGATGGGATTTTTATTTCTTCAGACAAAGGTTGTAAAAAGCCGGGAGAGAACTTTTATAAAAAGTTGGTAGAAGAGTACAAGCTTGATGTAAAGAAAAGCATTATGATTGGAAATGATAGCATTGCAGATATCTTAGGAGCATACAATATGGGGATGGATTCTCTATATATTCATACTGAGATTTCACCGGAATGTGTGGAAGACCTAAAAAGCACCTACACAATAATGGATGGGGATTTTACAAAGATAAAGAAATTAGTTTTAAAATAATAAGGTTTTTTCTCTATAGAATTCATTTGCTATGGAGGAATAAATGATTACAGGACACCAAAGGGCTGGACTGTTACAACAAACGAAATGGGGAGTAGTATGAAAAAATATATTCGTGCCATGTTTTACGGTAGTCCAAAGACTAAGCGGTATCTCTGGACTATTGTAATAGGAGCGCTGCTATCGGTTGCTTGCATAGTTGGTTTTGCACTTGGTGCAGGTGTAAATTTTGCATATATGGCATTTGGAGGATTTATGTTTTCCCTTGCTTATTCTCAATTAGGAACCTTCAAAGATATCACTATGGATTTTGGAGAGAAGATACCAAATGCGTCTAAGGATAGCAAAAATCTTGAAAATGATAATGAACAAATTAATAAAAATTCAAAGAAGAAACGTAGCAATGAAAAAGAAGGGGAAAATAAAAATGAATTGGATCATTACACAGAAGAGACACTGAAAAAATACCTGGTAGAATATAAGGTAAGAAAGCAAAGTTTCTTAGTGGTAATAGATTCCTCTGAAAAATATAAAATAAAAAATTGTCCAGGTTATGTTTGGAGTGACAAAAAATATTTATATTTTCTATTACTGGAAAAGAAACCAAGAACCATTGGAATTCCCAGAAACCAGGCGGCCATTTTACGCTATGAAAAAGGTGTAATGGTAACGGATTTAGAGGAATACAAAAAGCTAAAAGAATCCTTTTTACTGGGGAATATGTATCGTAAATTCCTGCCAGAGTATTATAGGAATATGGTAAATGGTTTTAGTACATTTAAAAAGGATCTTTTTATAATTGGTGATGATATAAAGATAACGCCTTTATCTGTGAAAGGGATAATGAAGGTTACGAATTGTAAATTTCAGTTGGACGATAAGCAATTGGACAAGAAAAGATTTGGTGGATATTTTGAAGAGGTATACAAGGTTAATCTTTTATTAAGGGAAGGAATATATGAACAGGAAGAATATAAAGAAAAGGTAAAAGAGATACTTACAGATCTGGCCCATCATGAGGAACAAATAGAAGCCTATCGAAGTACAATTGGTTTGTTGGTGCAATATCACTTAATCACAGATGAATACGCAGATTACTATTTGGAATACAGGGAAAAGATAGAACAAAAAAAAGGAAAGAAATAGTAACAGTTTGGCTAATGTGTGGACTGTTATAAGGGTTGTTTTTTGCAAATGAAAGGAGATAAATGAATAACGAAATTGTAAAACCAGGAGAATTATACAGACATTTTAAAGGAAAGCTGTACCAGATAATTACCATTGCAAAGGATGCAGAAACCATGAAGGAGTTGGTAATATATCAGGCATTATATGAGACCTTTGAAATATATGCCCGTCCTTTGTCAGAATTTCTAGAAGTATTGGATAAGAATAAGTATCCAGATGCAACACAAAAATATCGATTCCAGTTAATTGGTAAAGAACAGCTAAAGTTATCCGGAGAGGAGGGGAAAGAAGATACTGGAAGAACCCCATACAGAGAAATTGACGAAGATAGGAAAAAAGATTTTGCAGAAGATAATAGTGGGAATGCAGAATTTGTGGAAACTGATATTTCTCAAAAATTAATCGCCTTTTTAGATGCCAATAGCTGTCGTGAGAAGATAGAAATTCTACAAAGCATGAAGAAAGATATGAATGCCGTAATATTGTCAAATATGGCGTTGTCTTTGGATTTGGTTTTAGAAAACGACGATTTGGAATCGGGATATTTTTTGATTTTACAGAATTTAGAACAAAGATGTCGATTTGAAGGTTCAAGATTAAGATAACAGTTTCGAAGGGGCAATTATTCCGTTCATTGCTCATAATTTTATAGTATATTTTATTAGTTGTAAGTCCATTGAGATTATTTGCTCGATGGACTTACAATTTATCAGCCTGGCTTTTGGCCGAACTGTTACTATATCGGGTAGAGAAAATCTAATTTTACGATAGTTGATTTCCAAGATCTTCCCAAGCCTTCATAAGATCTTCTAGTTTTTTTTCAATTTCTTTTTTCTCATTATTAAGTTTTATCAATTCTTCCACATTTGTATAGATTTCTTCTTGCACAAGTAGTTGATCAATCTCTTCATTTCTGGTTTCTAATTGAGAAATTTCCTCTTCGCATTTTTTTAATTGATTTTCAATTTTCCGAAGCTTTGCCTGTTCATCTTTTTGCTGTTGCCAATTTACCTTATTTGCTGTAGGGGCAGAGGAAGCCTGACTAGGTGTATTTTCTGTAGAAGAAAGATTTGCAGCTTGATAAGTAACCTCTTTTTTCTCAAGATAGTAATCATAATTCCCTATGTAGTTTAGAACAGTTTTGTTGGTTAATTCTAAAATTCTTGTTGCAGTTTGATTGATAAAGTATCGATCGTGGGATACATATAAAACCGTTCCTGTATAGCCATTTATAGCATTTTCTAAAATTTCCTTAGAGGTAATATCCAAATGGTTTGTAGGCTCATCAAGAATTAGGAAATTAGCCTCTGACAACATAAGCTTTGCAAGGGATACTCGTCCACGTTCGCCACCGCTTAGATCTTTTATTCGTTTAAAAACATCATCCTCGGTAAATAAAAAAGAAGCAAGTGTGTTACGGATTTTAGTCTGTGTAAGCTGTGGATAAGTATCATGTATTTCATCAAAAATGGTTTTATTCATATCTAAAACCTGATGTTCCTGGTCATAATATCCAATTTTTACGTTGGAACCATAGGAAATCTTTCCTGCATCTGGGGAAAGGAGCTTGTTAATCAGCTTTAAAATGGTGGTTTTGCCAGTTCCATTGTTACCTATGATAGAAATTTTTTCTCCACGTTTAATTTGGAAAGAAAGCCCCTTGAATAATAAAAAAGAATCAAAGCTTTTTTCTAAATTTTCAATGGTAAGAACATCATTTCCGCTTATTATACTAGGTTCAAGTCGAATGTCCATAGTGCTATCTTCTTCTAATGGTTTCTGAATTGGTTCTATTTTTTGAAGGAGTTTTTCACGACTTTCAGCCCTTTTGATGGATTTTTCCCTATTAAAAGAACGAAGCTTAGAAATAACCTCCTCCTGATGTTTAATTTCACGTTGCTGATTATAATATTGTCTAAGCTTAGCTTCTCTAAGTTGTGCCTTCTTTTTCGCATAATCTGTGTAATTTCCGGAAAAAACGGTTGAGGTTCCGTAAGAAAGCTCTACAACCTTAGAAACTACCTTATCAAGAAAATAGCGATCATGGGCAACAATAATTACGGTTCCATTATAGTTGAGAAGATAATTTTCAAGCCAGCTTATAGATTCTAAGTCTAAGTGGTTAGTGGGTTCGTCCAGTAAAATAATGTCTGGTTTAGAAAGCAAAAGTTTTCCTAAAGAAACTCTGGTTTTTTGCCCACCGGAGAGTTGATTTGTCTTTTTTGAAAAATCTTCATCAGTAAATCCAAGACCTTTTAGAACGCCGGTAATTTCACTGCGATAAGCATAGCCATTTTCCTGCTCAAATTCGTGAGTAAGCTTTGCGTATTTAGAAAGTGCAAGCTCTAATTTTTCTCCACTTAGATGTACCATATCCTGTTCCATACTGCGTATATTTTTATCTAGTTGAATAATATGTTCTTTTATGGATAGAAGCTCATCAAAAATAGTATTATCAGAAGTAAGATCCTGGTGCTGTGCCAAATATCCAATGGACGCCCCTTTTCCTAAAATTACCTCACCACTATCTGCAGTAAGCTGTTGCATAATTATTTTGAAAAGTGTAGATTTCCCGGCACCATTAGCACCTACAATGGCAACCTTTTCTAACTCGTTTACATGAAAAGAAACATTTGAAAGGATTTGCTCCGTTCCAAATGCTATTGAAATATTAACACAGGATAAAATCATAAAAACCTCCTAAATTTTTCTAAAACAAAGTGGACAAGTCCACTGGGGGTCCCTAAATCCCTCATTCATGAGGGACTTGCATAGAACTTCCAAGCTGATTATAAGAGGAAAAAAAGGGAATGTCAATAAAGCCCTTTCATTGACATATATTTCACAATCTTATATAATAATTTTAGAATATAATTAAGGATTTTTCACTTATAATGGACGATAGGAGGGGATTTCTTGGCAGAGAAAGAAATATCATTGGCAGTAATTAAACGCCTACCAAAGTATTATCGAAATCTTGGAGAATTATTGGAAAATAACGTGGAAAGAATCTCTTCTAAAGAACTAAGTGAACGGATGCAGGTTACAGCCTCACAGATAAGGCAGGACTTGAATAATTTTGGTGGATTTGGCCAACAGGGATATGGGTACAATGTAGAATATTTGCATACAGAGATTGGAAAGATATTAGGATTAACAAGAAAATATCATATGATTATTATTGGAGCAGGTAATTTAGGGCAGGCGTTAGCAAATTATACCCAGTTTGAAAAAAATGGTTTTGTATTAAAAGCAATGTTTGATAAGAAACAAGAGTTAATAGGACAGACAATTCGTGGCGTGAAAATTTTAAACGCAGAAACAATGGGGCAATATTTGAAAGAACATGAGGTGGATATTGCAGCAATTACCATTCCAAAAGAGAATGCTCCGACAGTGGCAATGGATTTGGTAAAAGGTGGCGTGCGTGCAATTTGGAATTTTGCTCCTACAGATTTACATCTTCCAGAAGGAGTAAAGGTGGAGAATGTGCATTTGGCAGATAGTTTGATGAGATTATCTTATAATTTAAAAAATAGTTAGATACTAATATATGTGACGTATATCAGGTGTGAAAGAATTTCTTTTTTACTTTATAGGATTAGGGTGTCAAAAGCTTGTATTTTTTTTAGCACTTGTCAAATTGCACAATTTAAGGCTACGATTTGTAGACGGTGTCCGTGTCAGCCAAGCACCACAGACACGTCGATTTCGCCCATTTTG
>JAFQAU010000264.1 GCA_017399885.1 Lachnospiraceae bacterium | reverse complement strand
TGGTATTTTAATAATATAGTACAAAGATTTAAGGAAAGAGGATGCCCTATTGATTATGTCAAATTTGAAGAATATGTGGATTAAATTTGATTATGGTTATACGTTAGGATTTCTATTAGCCTAAATCTTTTTCAAAAAAATCTATCTCTTGCCTAATCCACGAATGTGGAGTAAATGTAAGAAATAGATTTTTTAAGTCTATTACTAGAGAGACTGTAATGATTAACAAAAGGTGTCGTTCGTGCATATTTTATGACAGAACTCTTTTTGGATATTATATTGTTACCTGTTTGTATCAGAAGTAGATGCATAAAATAACGAGGTGTATAGGTTAAAGAAATGGATAAACATTGTTTTATACTAGATTATGAGAAAATACGTCTGTTTCGTGAAAAGTCCGTTATCTGTTCAAAGATTTTTTTTGAACAGATAACGATTTCAGCCTATTATAAATGCATCTACGATGCATAAGGCTGAAATCCTACAAAATTTAGGATATGACGCATAGCTTGACAGCGAGTGTCAAGCTATGCGTGTGAACATAAGAATTCCTTCTAGTCACTAAATGCATGTGCAGAAACGATAGATACTTTACAGACACAAATAGATGCCTTGCAGCAAATAGAAGAATTTCAAGGAGAAGCGGCAACCAATATTAAAAACTACTTTCAAGAAGTACACCAAACGATTCTTAGTTCTATTCGAATGATACTAGATGATTTTAATTAATATGTAACATCTTTTCGTAAAAAACACTCAAAGATGTACTATTCAACTAAAGGGATACTGTGCAAAAAAACATGGCTTGTATCCCTAAGTTTCATAGCAAGATTAATTTATACGAAAATCAATTTATGGAAAACGTGGATAGTGACCCTCATGCAAGAATACCAGAAGACGCTTTAGAAGAGATGAAAGGGCATATAAAATTTACATATTTTGAACTGGATGATATCACAAAAGCCATTAAGTAACTGTTCATCCAGGGGCAATCACCTCGCTGATTGCCCACGTACCAATACAGTACATTATATAGGTTGTAAGTCCATCGGGCTGATTTTGCCCGATTTTATATGGACTTACAACGCAACTGTTCAGTCGCGAGGCTGAACAGTTGTGATATTAATGCAGATTTACGATCTATAGAGGATATAGTGGAAATACAGCCTTTATTCACAGATGCCATACGAATGGACTATGAGAAAAGAATCGAAGATTTGACAGAAATGGAATGGAAGATAGCGCAACTGGATTCTGATTTTTGTGAGAATGAGGTAGAAGCTTTAGATGGATTAATTAGAGATACCAGAAATTATATCAAATCCCAACAGTCGGAAAAGCGTAATATAACGGATTACGAAACAGGAAGCTACTTTCATACACAAGCTTACCTGCACTTAAAAGACATGAAAGAAATTTGTGAAAAGTATTATGACGAGAATGGAAAAGAGATAGAAGAAGCAATCCAGAAACAATGGGAGCTTAGTGAAAAACTGGAAAGAGCTCTTTTAAAATCCCAACAAACAGAAGAAGCCATGGAAGGTGCGGCATCCGTAGGGATAAGCACCGTACCGGTAGTAGGAGATATAAAAGATGTACAAGAAGCTATAACCGGAGTAGACTTGGTGACAGGAGAAAAACTGAGCAAAATGGAACAAAAAATTTCAGTAGTCTGTATGTTTATTCCTGTAGTCACTGGGAAAATGGTAACAAAATTTGGAAAAAAGTTTATAAAAGTAGGTTCAGAAATTCATGGGACTATCATAAAGGTAGGTAATCTTGTAACTAAGAGTGTAACTATTCAGCCAGGGGCAATCACCCTGTTGATTGTCCACGTACCAATACAGTACATTATATAGGTTGTAAGTCCATCGGGCTGATTTTGCCCGATTTTATATGGACTTACAACGTAACAGTTAAGCCGCAAGGTTGAACTGTTACCTAAGAATACAGCGAAATATAAAGTATATTTGCAAAAAGTATGGATAGATGAAAAGATAAATATAAACAAATATATTGGAGAAGCGAAAGACACAGTCAGAAAAATCAAAAATGGAGAGCTGTATTCGTATGAGTATATAACGCCAGATGGACAGAGGATAAAGGTTAGAGATTTGGATGATGTGCCGAAGAATGAGACGGTGTATGGTAAAAGTATTGGTGAGAGTGGTAGTAACTTTGGATGTCAATTATATAAAGGAACAAGAAAGGCAGATGTAGATTTTGTAAATGGTAAAGGTAAAAGTACATTAAATAAGCATGCAGGCAAGCATGGATATACATCTCCAGAAGAATACTTAAAAGATGCAAGAAACTTTTTGGAGAAGAATCCAACCTCAACTACACAATCTTTTGTATCTAATGAAGGAACATATTTTAGATACGATACAGCGACTAATGAGTTTGGTATAATAAATGAATATGGTGGAATATCAACATATTTTAAACCAGATGATAAAATGGATTATTGGTTAGAACAAATAGAAAAGTATGCACCAAAATAAATGTTAAGGAGTGTGAATCATTATGAAGAGATGTCCATGTTGTGGATGTTTAACAATTGAAGATTGTTGTGAAGTTATTACAGATGTTTGTGAGGTTTGTTTTTGGCAATATGATGAAGATGCTCAAGATAAGCCTGATAAAATTATAGGACCGAATAAAGTTTCTTTAAATACAGCAAAAAAAAATTATAAATTACTGGGTGCAATTGAAGACCGTTTTGTAAATATGGTACGATTGCCATATGAAGATGAATTATAGTAATAAAAAATGGAGGCTATTTAGATGGGCTTGAATACAGAATAAAGAGTCCTTCATCAGTATTTGAGAAAGTTTATTTAAGACCTAAATCAACGCCTATATTAGAGATTCATGATATTGTACGATATACAGAAATACAGGAACCAGAGAATTTAGTAGAAACAACAAAAAAAACAATATCAGACTTAGAATCTAGAGGATATAAAGTTATTAAGCTAAAGAATACATGGATTGATGAAACAAATCCTTATAATGGAATCAATGCACAAGTAAAATCACCAGAAGGTCAGATATTTGAGCTTCAATTTCATACACCAGAAAGCTTTGCATTGAAGAATAGTTCGGAAATGCATGGGTTGTACGAACAGGCAAGAGTTTTCATGTGAGATACAGAAGAATATTTTAAAATTGAAGATAAAATGTTTGAGCTTTCAGAAAATATTAAAGTTCCAAAGAATATTAATCTGATACAAAATTATAGGAGATAGATATGGAAAAATATATGCGTTTATTAGATGAGGAAAATATGGATGTAATTGTTAAGTCTTGTGGGAGAAAAAATTATGAATATGTTTTCGGAGATAATTCAAGATGGAAACGTACTGGATTGATAGAGTATTATACAGAAGGTTCGATCAAATACGAAAAATATGATGAAATATCAAAAGAAATAGCATTAGAATATTTATTTAGACAAAATAGGGATTTAAAAGAGATATTTTGGTATTTAAAAGAAGAAATTGTTAAATTATCATTGTGCGAAAGACCATATCTGTGTTTTGAAGGAAGTAAAAGTCTTTGGGAGCAAGGATTACAGAATGGAATGTTGTTAAAACTTGTAGATAAAGAAGCTGTAAATAAGGACAAAGAAGCGGATAATAGTACTTATCCGGTATTTATAAGGAATACCAGAATACAGACGGTATTATCTACGGAAGGAATCTCCATTAAAAATCCTTTGGCAAAACCTCAAAAAAATAATACAAATTTATTTTTAGCATTATTGCCTATGGTAGGAATGTTACTTGTTACAGTAATGATACGAGTTTTTATTGGAGGTAGTGGGAATTGCAGCAGAGAGTATAAAAAACTATTTTGGACAAGTTTATCCCATTCTTATAAGCTCTATGATTACAGTTGAAAGTGACTTTTTCAATAAGATTAATTTATATGCAGAATTGTTTGTATCAGAAGTTGATGCTTCTCCAACAGCTCGCATACCACAAGCAGGTATGGATGAGCCAAAGAATCACATGAACATGGTATTTTTTGACTTAGATAGTGTGATAGATGAAGTGAATGCGAGCCTAAAAAGTGTGCAGGATATTATAGACTTAGAGCTTATTGATACCACCAGCTTAGCGGAAAGCTTCGATGATGTAAAAAGTTACATCAACAAAAAAGAGGATATGATTGCTATGTTGGATGCAGATTTTTGCAACAATGAAATCTCTGAATTAGAAAAGTTAATATTTGCAACAAAAAATCTGATTCAGGATTATAAGAACCATGACCGTCATATAGAACGCTATCAAACAGGGGAGTATATCAGACGGGAGGGACTCCCGTCTGATATACTCCACGCAAGGATGCGCAGGAATTCGGATAAGAACTTTGTCAGCAAAAGCTGACCCGAATTCCACGCCAAGACTCGCAAGCGAGTCTTGAATGAGAAAGCCCATTTTTTAGATCTGTATGAAGCATTGGAAAAATCCCAGGTATATAACCAAGTAAATGCAACCGGTATACAGGAAGCAATAGAGCATCAAAACCAGATTAGCCGGGAAATCTATGAAGAACTGGAAAGTGAAAAAAGATTTGAACGCAGAACGAGCAATCCCCAATCTTAAAATGAGTAGTATTAAGTGAGGACAAGGGGATGCTCGTATCAGATGGGGAAAAAAAGCCCCATCTGATGTATTGCGAAGCAATCTGCGTTCATGAGGAAGTAGCGAAGCGGATTCCGAATGTCCGCTTTACGAAGGCTTTATGCAAACGGTCAGCGGTGCTCTAGTTGCAGTTAGCGCAATAGCAACGGTTGCAAGCTGTGGTTTGGCATATTTGTAACAGTTTAGCCTTGCGGCTTAACTGTTACGCTGAGGGTGTACAAGGTATGTATTACGGGCTACGGTGTGATATAGAAACAAAAAACTTTCATGAGATTCGAGATACCGTGTTTAATGGAAATGAGGGATATTGTCATTCTTTATGCCTCCATATAAGGACATCTGAAATCAAAACAGAATATTTTTAAGAAGAACGCATTATTTTTATAGCATTTGTGCTGTGGAGAAAGTGTGTTTTTTCTTTGATAGGGATGAAATGGATTAAAAAGTGATGGGTATAGAAAAAATAATCTACTTCCATACAATCTACTTTAGGAAAGTTAATAAAAATACAATAATTTGTTAAAAACTATGTAATAATTATAAAGATATAATGAAATCTTTGTGCAAAACGCATGAAAAAGCTTGTAATGATTGTAAAAAAAGTATATAATGTTACTTGAAAAGTTTTATTACGGGGTTACCTACAAGAAAGGAAAGCAAGGATGCATTAGAACTTTTATTCGCCATTAAGAGAGAATGAGGGATGCTATATGAATATAAGTGAATTAAAAGGAAATACACCCGTAAAGCTGGAGTATTATTTGGGTGGTGAAGTAAGAAAATACGACACAAAAATAGTGGCAATTAAGAATAATATCGTTTTGGTAGAGAAGATTTTAGAAGCAGATGGTTCTTTTGCGCAATTTTCTCAGGAAATGATAGCGAATCTTTTCTATATGCAACAAAGCAAACTATATGTTTGGTCAGATGTGAAGATTGAGAAGGTTACTTTAAAACAGGAAGTGTATTATAAGGTTACATTGAGCGATACCAATGCGGAGCATATTAATCGTAGAGGAGCATATCGTTTGTTTATTGGTAAAGAGACACTGGCTTCTGTTACATTTGCGGAAGGGGCCAGAGCGATTAAGATGGTACTAAAGGATGTTAGTGAAGGTGGATTTGCTGTAGTTAGCAATGAAGAGCTGGAAATGAACAAACGTATAGAGGTAAGACTAGAGGTTACAGAAGGTAAATTTATGCGATTGTGTGGGCATGTGGTTCGTATACAATTAGTAGATGAGAATCGCAAAGAATATGTATATGGTTGTGCATTGGGACAGCCGAGTGAGGAATTAGCAAGATATGTTATGAAAAATCAGATGCTAAACAGAAAAAAATAATCCAATTGTTTATAAAATGGAATAATTGGGTAAAAAATATAATATATGGAAAGGGACAATATGGAGGGGTTTTGTAATGGCAGAAATAAGTAAAGAAGAATTTAAACAAAATGTGGTAGATAATCTAAAGGTATTATTCAGACGTTCTGTGGAGGAAGCAGATCAGCAACAATTATTTCAAGCTGTAGCTTATGCTGCAAAGGATATTGTAGTGGATCAGTGGATGGCTTCCCACAAACAGTTTGAGAAGGAAGATAAAAAGATTGTATATTATTTATCCATGGAATTCTTAATGGGGAGAGCTTTAGGGAACATCATTATTAATTTAAAAGGAAATCAGGCGATTAAAGAGGCCATAGAAGAGTTAGGTTTAGATTTAGATGTAATTGAGGATCAGGAACCGGATGCAGCACTTGGAAATGGTGGTCTTGGAAGACTTGCTGCGTGTTTCTTAGATTCGTTGGCAACTTTGGGGTATCCTGCGTATGGTTGTGGTATTCGTTACAAGTATGGAATGTTCAAACAGAAGATTGAAAATGGATTCCAGATAGAAACACCGGATGATTGGTTAAAGCATGGCAATCCATTTGAAATGAAGAGAGCTGAATATGCAGTAGAGGTTAAATTTGGCGGGCATGTAGCCGTTTATAGAGACGAGAATGGAAAAGAGAAATATGTACAGGAGAATTACCAGTCTGTAAGAGCCATACCGTACGATTTGCCAATTGTAGGCTACAACAATAACATGGTAAATACGTTGCGTATTTGGGATGCAGAGGCTATAGATACCTTTAGCTTAGATTCCTTTGATAAAGGAGATTATCAAAAAGCGGTAGAGCAGCAGAATCTTGCCAGAACTATTTGTGAAGTACTGTATCCAAATGATAATCACTATGCCGGTAAAGAGCTACGCTTAAAGCAGCAGTATTTCTTTGTATCAGCAAGTATTCAAAGAGCTGTTACGAAATATATGCAGACCCATGATGATATTCGTAATATTCATGAAAAAGTATGCTTCCAGTTGAATGATACCCATCCAACAGTTACAGTAGCAGAGTTCATGAGGATATTATTAGATGAGTATGGTTTAGAATGGGATGAAGCATGGGAGGTAACTAACAAGACATGTGCTTATACCAACCACACCATTATGTCGGAGGCTCTTGAGAAATGGCCATTAGAATTGTTCTCAAGATTACTTCCTCGTATTTATCAAATTGTGGAAGAAATCAATAAGAGATTTATTATGAAGATACAAGAAGTGTATCCAAATGATTATGAGAAAGTAAAGAAGATGGCAATCATATATGATGGGCAGGTAAAGATGGCTCATCTTGCAATTGCTGCAAGCTTCTCCGTAAATGGTGTAGCAAGATTGCATACAGAGATTCTTAAGAATCAGGAATTAAAAGACTTCTATCAGATGATGCCAGAAAAGTTCAATAATAAGACCAATGGTATTACACAAAGAAGATTCCTGTTACATGGTAACCCACTATTAGCAGACTGGGTAACCAGTAAGATTGGTTCTGATTGGATTACCGATTTGTCACATATTGATAAATTGGCTATTTATGCAGATGATGAAAAATGTCAGAGAGAGTTTATGCAGATTAAGTACCAGAACAAGGTACGTTTAGCAAAATACATTAAAGACCATAATGGTATTGAAGTAGATCCGCGTTCTATTTTCGATGTACAGGTTAAGAGACTTCATGAATATAAGCGTCAGTTATTGAATATTCTGCATATAATGCATATATACAATGAGTTAAAGAAGAATCCTTCTATGGATTTCTATCCAAGAACATTTATTTTTGGTGCAAAGGCATCTGCTGGTTATCGTAGAGCGAAAGCAATTATTAAGTTAATAAACAGCGTTGGAGACGTGATTAATAATGATACATCTATTGATGGAAAGATCAAGGTAGTATTTATAGAAGATTACAGAGTATCCAATGCAGAATGGATATTTGCAGCAGCAGATGTTTCAGAGCAGATTTCTACTGCAAGTAAGGAAGCTTCCGGTACAGGTAATATGAAATTTATGTTAAATGGAGCATTAACCCTTGGAACCATGGACGGAGCTAACGTAGAGATTGTGGAAGAGGTTGGAGAAGAGCATGCATTTATCTTTGGATTAAGCTCAGATGAGGTAATTGCATATGAGCACAATAACCAATATAATCCAAAGGATATATATAATATCGATCAGGATATACGTACGGTATTAACCCAGTTGATTAATGGATTTTATTCTAAGGACAATCCGGAGTTATTCCGTGAGATATATAACTCTTTATTAGAGAAGAATGGTGGAGAAAGGGCAGACCAGTACTTTATCCTAAAAGATTTCCGTTCCTACGAAGCAGCACAGAAAAAAGTGGAGAAAGCATATAGAGATGAAGCAGGTTGGGCGAAATCTGCCATATTAAATACAGCAAAATGTGGTAAATTCTCTTCGGATAGAACAATAGAAGAATACGCAAAAGATATCTGGCATTTGGAGAAAATAAAAGTAGAGTTATAGGATGTAATCAGTTGAATGGTTTTTTTACTTATAGGAAGTTCGTTCTACAAAGCATAAAATGCTTCGTGAGGATGTGCACAGGTCCAATCTAACTGTTACTGGAAAGTTCCTTATTTCTCTTGTGTAAAATAGAGAAATAGGGAACTTTTCTTGCTTTACTTTATAGGAAAGTTCGTCCTATAAAGCAAAAACGCGACCCGGGGATGTGCACACACATATTTTACTTAACGAGGTACGAGTTTTAGTAAAATAGCGTACAGAGTAGATGCGTAAGGAGCATTGTTGCAAAAGGCATGCAACACGCATCTGGCACGCAAAGTGGAGCAAGTCCCTCATGAATGAGGGATTTAGGGAGTTGAAGTGGACTTGTCCACTTTGTTCTAGGAAAAGATGGAGGGATGTTATGAAAGGGCAAAACAGGTTTAGTTCAGAAGAATTGGCTGGTTTTTGTAATCAAATAGCAATTATATTAAAAAGTGGGATTTCTTTATATGATGGCATTTACATATTAAAAGAGGAAGTAGAAGATAAGAAAACAAAGCATGTGCTGTTATGTATAGAAGATAAATTAAAGCAAAATGAGAGCTTTCATAATGCTATGAAGGAAACAAATGCATTTCCTGGTTATTTGCTTAGTATGGTAAATATAGGGGAACATACAGGAAAATTAGAGACAGTAATGAATTCCATGGCATACTATTATCAAAGGGAAGCAGACATGAAAGATAGTATAAGAAATGTGATTGCTTACCCCATGCTTATGTTTGCTATGATTGCAATAATATTACTGGTTTTGGTGGGAAAGATTCTGCCAATGTTTCAAAGGGTATTTGAGAATTTAAGTGTGGATGTAGCATCGTCTAGCACGAAATTTATGAATTTTGGAGTATGGGCAGGAAAGATAGTAGCGATTGTTTCTCTTGTTGTCTTAGTTGTGGGGATTGGTTTAATCTTATGGTATAGAACAAAAAAAGGAGAAGAAATATTAAATAAATTTAGTTGTAATTTTTTTGTTACCAAAAAAACATCCCATTTACTAGCTGTGGGAAAATTTATTTCTTCTATGTCTGTAATGATATCAAGTGGAATGGACCAGGAGGAAGCATTAGAGTTGGCACAGGAAGCCAATCACCATCCACAGATAAAAGAAAATATAAAACAATGCAGACAGTTGGTAAAAGACAATAAATCTTTAGCAGAGGCAATGAAGGAAGAAAAGCTGATAACCGGTATGCAAGGAAGAATTGTGAGTCTGGCAGCAAAGTCAGGTATGCTTGAAGATGTATTAGGGGATATCAGTAGCCAATATGATGAAAGTATCAGTGAACAGTTGACGCATATGTGCAATAAGCTGGAAATTACTTTAGTAATTAGTCTCTCACTTATTATAGGCTGTGTTTTATTGTCGATTATGTTCCCGTTGATAAGTATTATATCTGCAATAGGCTAGGGGGCGTTTTTTTGAAAAATCTAAAAAAGAAAAAGCAGAGCAAATGGAAAAAAGAAATAATTTTTCCCATAACCGTTTTTTGTGTCATGGTTGCAACGTTTGTTGTTGGGTGGGTTTCATTTGAACATATGAGTAATATGCAGCAAATTGATTTACTTCGTCAAGCAACAAGAAAAGCTGTGGTGCAGTGCTATGCCATAGAAGGAGAGTACCCACCAAATATAGAATATCTAGAGGAATATTATGGCTTAGAATACAACCATGAGAAGTATTTTATCGATTACGAAATTTTTGCTTCAAATATAATGCCTAATGTAGACGTATTTGAAAGAGAATAGGAGATGGCAGGGTGAAGAAAAGAGAAAAAAGTAGCTGGGTAATATCTTATGCATGTGTGTTAGCTATTCTTTGTACTTTTGTAATTGGCTCCTTAGTTTTAATAAACATAGGTGTACATGTATATAAAAATATAGTGGAGAATAATGGAGAAAATTTTCATCTGCGAGCTTCTTTGTCCTATGTAGCAACCAAGGTAAGACAGTGTGACCAAAAGGATTGTATTTCAGTAATAGAACAGGAGGGAATTCCTATTTTAGTATTGAAGGAAAATCTGAAAAGTGGAACTTACCGTACTATGATATATTGTTATGAAGGGAAGCTTAGGGAATTGTTTCAGGAAGAGAGCATGGAATACAAGCTGGCAGATGGATTAGAGGTTATGGAGTTAAATGCGTTTGGGATAGAACAAGTAAGTGATGATAAATTAAAGTTTACGTCTTTTGATGGAGAAGAAAGCCAAAGCCTAACCATGTTTCTTAGAAGTATGTAGTAACAGATTAGCCACTGGATAAATTGTTACAGTATGTAGAATGGAGAATATGTTATGAAAAGAAAAAAACAGTCTGGGTCTGCAAAAATGCCTATGCTCGAATTAATTGTCAATATAGGAATATTTGGGATAATAAGTGTTTTTTTATTAGAATTATTTTTGGCTGCCAATACTATGCAAAGTAAAGCAGAGGACAAAGGAAAGGCAATTATGCTTTCAGAAACCATTGCAGAAACAATAAAATCAGCAGAAAATTTTGAAGAAGCTGTAGAAGAATTAGAGCTATTAGAAATACCTGCAAGCATAGGTATGCAAGAGGATGGAACCTATCAAGTAACCAATTTAGGTGAAAAAAATGGGGAGGCAGCAAAAGAAAAGGTATATGTGCTACATTATGATAATAAGTGGCAAAGTGTTTCTAAGGAAGATACCTATTGCATGATTTTGATTCCTTTTTCACAAGAGATGCAAGGAAAAACCTTAGAAAACTATCAAATATGTGTATATCGATTGCATGGTTATCCATCTATGTTATTTAAAGAAGATAATATAGAGTTATTCCAATTAAAGGTTGTAAAATAGTAGTAGAAAGGATTGGTATCTGGCATGAAAGAAGGGAAAGGCTTGGTTTTAAATGTTGGAATTTCTTCCATGATATTGATATTTCTCGCATTGGTACTATCTGTTTTTGGATTACTGTCTGTGCGTGCTTCTGTAAATGAGTGGAAGTTGGCGAAAAAAACAGGGGAATCTGTTGTAGAGTATTATGATGCAGATGCAAAGGCAGAGTATACTCGTTGTTTAATGGGGGCGTTTGTGGAAGAGACAGATCTGGAAAAATTAGAAGAATGTTTAGTAGGCTTGCAAGCTGGTAGATATGAAGGAATAACAGATTTAGAGAATGTAAAAGTGCAAATAAAAGAGAATAGTACCTATGTGGAAAATGAAAATGGAGAAAATAAACCATTGCAAATAGGAACCATTTCCTATGATATCTTTATAAAAGAAGGCAGTCGTTTGGAGGTAGAATTAGAATTGTATAATAATCGTACCTTGCAGATTGCAAAGTGGAAGATGGTAAAAGATTCTAATTTGGTATTGGAACTGGAAGAAGGAACAGAACTATGGGATGGTGTTGTGATTACAGAGTAAAGAACAAAAAGGCGGGTGAAGGAATATGACAATGGAAGATATATTAACTATGGCAGTGCAAAAAAAAGCATCGGATATATTTTTAATTGCAGGACAGCCGGTTTCTTATAAGATAAATGGAAACATAGAGAAACAGGGAGAGAGCCCATTAAAGCCGGACCAGTTATTTTCTATGGTAGAGCATTTGTATGAAATGGGGAATCGGGATAGGAAATATGGGGAACAAGGAGATGATGATTTTTCGGTATCCCTAGCCTGTGTAGGAAGATTTCGTGTAAATGTATTTAGGCAACGTGGTTCATGGAGTGCCGTACTTCGTGTTGTAAATTTTCAACTACAGGATGTGTCAACAATGGGAATTCCCAAATCGGTATTAGAGCTAAGTGAACGAAAAAAGGGATTGGTATTGGTAACAGGTTCCGCAGGGAGTGGAAAAAGTACCACATTGGCATATATAATAGATGAGATTAATAAGAGTAGGAATTGTCATATTCTAACATTGGAAGATCCTATAGAATTTCTGCATACACATAATAAAAGTATCGTAAGTCAAAGGGAGATTGGAATCGACAGTAAAGATTATAATCGTGCATTAAAAGCTGGAATGCGGGAATCACCGGATGTAATTTTAATCGGGGAAATGCGAGATTTGGAGACGATTGAAATTGCTATGACGGCTGCGGAAACAGGTCATTTAGTGTTGTCTACTCTACATACAGTGGGAGCGGCTAATACGATAGATAGAATTATAGATGTATTTCCGCCACAGCAACAACAACAGATCCGAATACAGCTTTCTATGGTGTTACGCTCAGTAGTATCTCAGCAATTGCTACCAACCACAGATGGAAGACAGGTGCCCGCATTTGAAATATTAAAAGCGAACAATGCCATAAGAACATTAATACGAGATGGAAAAGTTCACCAAATACCATCTACCATTGCTACTGCCAAAGAAGAGGGTATGCTGTCAATGGATAGTAGTATAATGGAATTATATCAATCAGGTAAAATAAAAAAAGAAACTGCTCTGTTATATGCTATGAATAGAGAAAGCATGGAACGAATACTTTCGTAAAATTATATGCTTGTAACAGTTTAGATAGGGGCAGTCACTTGGATGTTTGTCTATGTATGACAATATATTGTAGTTCATTCGTTAAAAGTCCATCGGGCCAGGTTAGCCAGATGGACTTTTAATGTAACCGGTTAGCCGATTGGCTAAGTGATTATTTACAGTATAATATAGAATTTAATATTTCTTTTTCTGTTTCTTCTGTGCATAGAGTTTTGATTATTTCCCCGGAAAATGCAATGGCAGTCCCCACTCCTCGACTTGTAATGATATTATCGTGGTGATTTACAGGCTTCTCATTTACATTTGCACCAATTAAATCATCTTCAAATCCCGGATAACAGCAAGCATCTTTTCCTTCTAGTAGATGATTGGTGCCAAGAATTAAAGGTGCTGCACAGATAGCTCCAATTAATTTTTTTTCTTCATTTGCTTGTATTAACAGCTTCTGTAGACCTTGGTGAGCCTGTAAATTACGAGTACCAGGCATTCCACCAGGCAGAATAAAACCATCTGCATTTAAGATATGGGCGTCTTCCCAAAGCGTATCAGTGGAGATGGTAATATTATGTGCACCTGTTACCATTAAATTATCAGTAATGGAAACCATTTCCACATCAATTTTGGCACGACGTAATAAATCTACTACAGTAAGTGCTTCTACTTCTTCAAAACCTTCTGCAAAAAAAACTAATACTTTTGACATATTAAAAAATCTCCTTTACATATTTTCTTTCTATTCAATTCATTTTAAGTAGGATTGCTAACTTTCCCAGCAATCCATCTATGTGCATGCCACTTATGAAACTCCGATTTAATTATATTACTAGAATATTTAAATTGCAATCCATAGAAAAAGCATAATATTAGTAATAATTCAGTTTTTGGCTGAACGGTTACTAATATTACTTTAATGGTATATAAAAAAAAATAAGGGGAAGAATAGGAAATAGAAAGAAACAAACTAAATAATATCCCAAAAAGGGAAAGATCTGGAGGAATAAATATGAAATTAGAGAAGAAGAAATTTTATCAGGCAAAAGGATTTTATATCTGTTGTTTTCTAGCATTATTTGCAATTTTATCCGTGGTCACTGTACAAAAAAAATTACAGGAAGAAAATATAACTACCCCTGAAAAGGTGGCAAAATTAGGTGAGCATGACATCAATACAAAATCCAAAACAGAAATTGCTGAGTCTGTAGAAGAGACAGAGCAGTTGGCAAATACTTATGAGGGACAAGGGGAAAGTTCGGGGAATACTGTAGCAAAAGAAACTGAACAACCTATAGTAAAAGAAGAAGCAGAAATTATAACAGCTGAACCAAAATCAGATGTATCAATAAAAGAAAAGGTAGAAGAGGAGTCTCAGACAGAGGAAGTTGCATCTGTGGGTAATCCGGAGGAGGTAGAAAGTGGATTAACATGGCCTATAGATGGAAAGATTCTAATGCCATTTAGTATGGATAAAAGTATTTATTTTTCTACATTAGGACAGTATAAGTGTAATCCGGCTGTTATCATAGAGGGAAAAGAGGGAGACAGTGTAGTTTCGGCTTGTGATTGTGTAATTACCAAAGTAAGCGAAAATACGGAAACGGGTCTTACTGTTGTTGCTAAAGCAAATAATTATAAATTTATTTATGGGCAGCTAAAGGACGTATCTGTAAAAAAAGGTGATACCATACAGGAAGGACAAGTATTAGGGAACTTAGCAGCTCCTAGTAAATACTATACAAATGAAGGCTGTAATTTGTATTTTCAGGTAAAAGAAGACGGGGAAAGTGTGAATCCTTTGCTTTTGTTAAAATAATAGTAGAAAGTTAAAACAGTTCAGCAAATTGCTGAACTGTTTTTTTCTTTATAGGAAAGTTCGTCCTATAAAGCAAGAACGCTCGGGGGGATGGGTATGGGGTGGTTAGAAAGAGGATTTAATCTAAATTAATTTAAATTAATCTAATTTTAATCTTTCTTAAAAGTTTAATTAAGAAAAAGAGTTTATATTAAATACTGTAAACAACGACATGACAGTCACATATACTTAGAATGGCAAGCATGGAAAGCTTGCAACCCTGGATAGAAATTGATAAAATATAGAAAAGAGAGTAACCGTTTGGTCCTTGGCTGAACCGTTACAAAAGAGATAATTTTACAGGGGCTCTAAGTTGTTAAAATGAAAGGGATAAGGTGAGAAGTATGGAACAGTTAGAAAAGGTTGAAAAATTAAGACAAAGAGCAAATGTAAGTTATGAAGAGGCAAAGATGGCATTAGAGCAGAGTAACTGGGATTTATTAGATGCAATGGTTTATCTTGAGCAGCTAGGGAAGGTTAAAGCTCCAAATAACAGCAGCTATTCTACAAGCTATGAGGAACAAACACAGTACATATCAGTGCCAAATACTATTTATTCGCAGAATACATCAGGGGAAGAATTTTTCTCAAAGATAAAACGTATCATAAAAAAATTATGGAAAAAAAGCAAAGAGAATTATTTCTGCATAAATCATAAAGGTGAGGAAGTAATTAAAATGCCAGTATGGGGATTGGTATTAATATTATTATTTGCATGGCAGTTAGCAATTCCTGCTATGGTTATTTCCTTATTCTTTGAATGCCATTATCATTTCTGTGGGAAGGCAGATTTAAGTGGCGTAAATGATGTTATGAATAAGGCAGGTGCCTTTGGTGAAAAAGTAAAAGAGGAGTACAATAAGCAATAATTAAGCAGATAAGAAAAGAGGTTAACCAATGGAGTCGAATATTCTGGTAGTAGAAGATGATGAAGGATTAGCAAGATTTATTGAATTAGAATTACAGCATGAAGGATACGAGGTAACCCGAACAGATAATGGAAGAGATGCACTAGAGCTTGCCACAGGTAGAGATTTTTCTTTGATTTTACTGGATATTATGCTTCCAAAGTTAAATGGTTTAGAAGTATTACGTCGATTGCAACAGACAAAACCGACACCGGTTATTCTTCTAACTGCAAGAGATGCAGTTATGGATAAGGTAGCAGGTTTGGATGCAGGGGCAGTGGATTATATTACAAAGCCCTTTGCAATAGAAGAACTTTTGGCTCGAATTCGTGTGGCATTAAAGTTACGAAGTCACGCTGCGGTTAAAAATATAGATACTACACAAGAAGGGGTGCTTGTTTGGGGGGAACTTGTACTTTCTCCCCAAAAGCATCAGGTTACCTATGCAGGAGAGGAAATTATTCTTACTAATCGGGAATTTATGATGCTACAAACTTTATTGGAAAATAAGGACATAGTACTCTCAAGAGATACTTTATTAGAACGGGTATGTGGTTTTAATTATGTGGGGGAAACCAATGTAGTAGATGTATACATTCGATATCTTCGATCAAAAATTGATGAGGTTTATGGAGTACATATGATAGAAACGGTTCGTGGCGTAGGGTATGTTATTAAATCGAAATAGCAGTTTGGCCGGAAAGAAGGCTAAACTGCTATATTTAAGGTCTATATAACACGGAGCAAAAACAGGATAAAATACAATGTACAGCACACATGAGGAAGGGAAAATTATGCGGGATAAATATGGGAAAACAGGGAATCAGGAAAGAAACATGACATCCATCGTAAAAAAAATGAATCGACGCATGATGGGACAGGAGCTACTACTGTATATAAAACAGAGTATGCTTCTTTTTGTGTTTATGTTTGTGGGGGCATTGCTTATATATGAATATGCTATAATTGGTGAAATTTCTTTCTCCAGCTCAAGGAGTCTGGTAGGGATTTCTTTTATAAAAGAGTGCTGCTATGTGGTAAGAGGGGAACAGGAAGAAATTCTGTTAACTGTGTTAATATATCCGTTCCTTGTAAATATTGGTAGAATTTGTATGATTTTTTTGACCATACATTTACTAGGCATTGTATTTTCCTATGGAAAGAACGAACGGGAAATTAGAAGAATTCTTGCACCTATTAACGAAATTGCCATAAAAGCAGATGAATTAAGTCGGATGTCCTTTACAGAAGAGAAGTATCAGTATATAGAGGACGTAATTTCTACCATTCAGCCAGAAGAAACAGAGTTACTATCCTTTGGAGATAAAGATTTGCAGGGAATAGAAGCAGCTATGAATAATTTGTTGATGCGAATGCGGGATACATACCGTCAGCAGGCACGTTTTGTGAATGATGCCTCTCATGAGCTTCGTACACCAATTGCTGTAATTGAAGGTTATGTCAATATGTTAGCAAGATGGGGAACAGAAGATGAAAAAGTACTAAATGAATCCATTACTGCGCTTCAACGTGAGGCAGGTCATATGAAGCATCTTGTGGAGCAGTTGTTATTTCTTGCTAGAGGAGATAGTGGAAAAACTAAGTTGGAAAAGCAGAATATTTCATTACAAGCATGCATGCAGGAGGTTTATGAGGAATCCTTATTGATTGATGAGCAACATGTGTATCGCTATCGTCCAACAGAGGATATTTATGTGGAGGGGGATTATATGATGCTAAAGCAAGCAGTTCGGATTTTGGTGGACAATTCTGCTAAGTATACAAAGGAACAGGATGAGATCATTTTAAGCATAGGAAGAAATGGAGAAGGAAGACCCTATCTTCAGGTACAGGATACGGGGATTGGTATGGCAGAATCAGATGTAGAGCATATGTTTGAACGCTTTTACCGTTCTGATGATGCTAGAAAATATAAAGGTACCGGATTGGGACTTTCTATTGCAAAGTGGATAGTAGATAAGCATGGAGGATATTTTGAAATTTTGTCCCGTATGGAGCTTGGGACTAGGATTCGCATAATCTTGTAAATATGTGTATTGTGCTTGATTTTTCGTGAAATATTTGCTATGATTTTTTTAATTGTGTAAAGGGAATAAATACTTAATTAAGGAGATGAAGACGATGGCGATAGTTGATGTTGTACGTTTTGATGGATTAAAAAGTCGCGATTGGTTAATATATAAATATCCTTCCGAGGATTTGGTGCTAGGAACACCGCTTATTGTACAGGAGGGGCAGGCTGCCATATTTGTGAAAGGTGGAGTGGTAGCAGATGTGTTTTTTCCGGGTACATATACGTTGAAGACAGAGAATTTGGCTATCCTAAGGAATTTCATAAATCTTCCATTTGGTGGGAAAACACCGTTTAGTGCAGAAATTTATTTTATTAATACATCTATTAAATTAGATGTTAATTGGGGAACCTCAGATCCTGTGCAGCTCATTGATCCAAAATATTTTGTAAAATTAAGGATTCGTGCATTTGGTCAAATGTCACTTCGGGTGAAGGATCCTGTGACCTTGTTTAGAGACGTGATTGGTGGAATGCAACTGAATGATGTTGTAAAATTAGATAAAGTAAAAGAATATTATAGAGGGCTTCTTGTCATTAAAGTGAAGGCAGCTATAGCAGATGCGATTATCAAAAATGGAATTTCTGCATTAGAGATTTCAGCAGAGTTAGATGATTTATCAGAGAAAGTAAAAGATGAAATTAGCCTTCCATTTGGTGATTGTGGTTTTTATGTTACGAATTTTTATATTCAATCCATAAATTTCCCAGATGAAGACTTTGAACAGATTAATAAGATTCTTGAGGACAAGGCAGCATTTGAAATTATGGGAGAGGGAAGATATGTAACCAAGAGATCCTTTGATGTATATGAAGGTGCTGCAAATAATCAAAGTGGAGTAGCCGGAGCATTTGCGGCTGGTGGAATTGGAATGGGAGCAGCTATGGGAATGGGGGCTTCTATGAACCAGACAATAGGGAATCCTATTCAGAAAGAATCTACAAAGCAGTGCATCTCTTGTGGAGCAAGGATATCGTTTACCTCTAAGTTTTGCTCTGAATGTGGAGCAAATAATAGCGAAAGAATATGTGGGTGTGGAAATAAAATAACACCAGGTGATAAGTTCTGTTCAGAATGTGGAAAGAAAGTAGAATAAATGAAACAGACCAGCCCTTAGGCTTAACAGTTACCAGTGAAGTAAAAGATATAAAAGGAGGAGTATAGTATGGGAGAAAATGAATGTCCACAATGTGGGGCCCCGATTTATCCGGGTGCAACAGAGTGTAAATATTGCGGTGAAAAGATACTAGTACAAAATACTACACAACAGTATCAGCAACCGTATTCACAAAATACATATAGCCAACAGCCACAACCGAAGGTGATTATTCAGCAGGCACCACCTCAGACGGTTTATGTACCAGGGATAAATCCTATGTGGCCAATGAAGAATCGTATCTTAGCAGGTATATTGGCCATTTTTTTGGGAGGATTTGGGGTACATAAGTTTTACCTAGGGAAGACAGGTATGGGGATTTTGTATTTTATTTTTTCTTGGGCAGGACTTCCATGGATAATTGGTTTCATAGAGGGAGTTTTATATTTGTGTTCCAATGATGATGATTTCATGTATAAGCATCATGTAAGAGTTCGGTAAGAGGGGTACTGTATTGCGTCCAATTGGGTACACAGAATGATTCTAAATTATTTTGTGCACATTTTACCATAGAGAAATAAAAAGGAGCACTTGAGAAAAACTTAGGTGCTCCCTTTTCTGATATTATAAAATTTTTTAAATATGCCTAATGGCATTGGTGGATGAGCCGGAGAAGTTATGGAGTGAAATAAATGTTAAAAAGAGATTATAAGGATAATGTTATAGAGAAAAGAATAAAATGGAGGTTTGGCAGATGAATGAGAGGAAAATTTATATTGTTATTTCTCAGACTCCCACTAGATTTGCTAAATGTATACGAAAGTTTGGCAATATAAAATTTAATCATGCAGCAATTAGCTTTGATAAAGAATTAAAACAAATATATGCATTTGCACGCCCACAATATTATTCTTATTTATTGGGACATTTGGTTAAAGAATCAATTAATAGTTATACTTTAAATAAAGATATGCAATTGCAATGTATGGTATTTGAATTATCAGTTTCTATAGAGGAATACCAAACGGTGCGGGCACTTGTGGATACCATTAGAAATGATTCTGAGTATATGTATAATTTATTTTCTGTACTTACATTCCCGGTAACTAAGGGATTTGAGGTATATAAAGCATTTACGTGTATAGAATTTATTGTATTAATTTTACAACAGTTAGGATATTCCATTGAGAAGCCTTATTATGCATACAGACCAGATGATTTAATGGAAATCCTGCATGATTATAAAATATATGAAGGTGATATCAGGGGAATATTATCCAAAGAAAATATAGATAAAGAGTATTTTGCACCAATTACCATGGAGAAGAGAGTAGAGAGTGCAGTGGTATTTTGTAAACTATGCAAAAGAAGTATTATAAGAAAACCACATTATGAATTGGTAAATCAGGATTATAGAAATATAATGAAACAAAAGGAATTACAGAAGGTTGTGGAAGGGTAACAGTTCAGTCTGGGGGCTATACTGTAACATTGCAAGTTCTATTTGCAAAGGCAAATATTTACTATATAACTGTAGGAGGACAAAGCTTTGAGAAAAAAATTAAATAGATATGCACTGTTATTTTGCTTCGTGCTATCGTTTTTTTTATTGCCATTGATAACGCCGGTATGGGAAAAAATACAGGCTGAAAAGAGTGATACGACATTAGTGGTAGGATTTGATGCAGAATTTCCGCCTTATGGATATAAGGATGAAAATGGGGATTATGTGGGATATGATTTAGATTTGGCACAGGAAGTATGTAAAAGACAGGGATGGACGTTGGTAAAGCAACCCATTGAGTGGAATTCTAAAGATATGGAATTAAATTCCGGAACCATAGATTGTATTTGGAATGGATTTACCGTGAATGGAAGAGAAGATGAATATACTTGGACGGTTCCTTATGTAGATAATTCACAGGTTATCATTGTTCGAAACGACTCTGATATTACAGAGCTATCACATTTAGAGAATAAAATAGTAGCAGTCCAGTCGGATTCTTCAGCGTTGGCTGCATTTACCGGTGAGGGAGCCACAGAAGAAAATCTGGCACTTTGTACATCCTTTAAAGAATTGCAACAAATAGGGGATTACAATAGTGCATTTATGAATTTGGAAAGTGGAATGGTAGATGCCATTGGTATGGATATTGGAGTAGCCAAATATCAAGTGGAGTCTAGAGGAGAAACGTTTCGCATTTTAGAAACAAGAGTGTCTACAGAACAGTATGCAGTAGGTTTTAAGCTTGGAAATACAAAATTACGTGATCAGGTGCAAGATACTTTAAAGGAAATGGTTGAAGATGGCACATTTATGAAGATTTCAAAAAAATGGGACTTGGAAGATTGTGTTTGTCTGGGAGAACAACTAGGAATCACAGAAGAGAGCACAGGGGAAGAAACAGAATCGGAAGCTGTTTTAGATAACCCTAAGAATGAAAAGGAAGAGAACCAAGATACGAATACACCAAAAGGAAATAAATCAGATATTTTACCTGTTGTAAAACAATTGGGAGAAGGAATGGTTGCAACCTTAAGTATATTTTTCCTAACATTAGTATTTGCACTTCCACTAGGTCTGTTGATTGCATTTGCACGTATGTCCAGGTACCGTATATTAAATTGGATATCTGGAATCTATATATCCATTATGCGAGGGACACCATTAATGCTACAGCTTTTGGTTGTATTTTTTGGCCCCTATTATTTTTCACAGTACATCAATACATTTCTACCAGAACAATATATGATAACAGTGAACTTATCAAATTCCTATCGTTTCCTTGCAGTAATTATTGGATTTTCCCTAAATTATGCAGCTTATTTTGCAGAGATATATCGCGCGGGAATACAGGGAGTGCCAAAAGGACAAAGAGAAGCTGCATTGGTGCTTGGTTATAGTAGGACACAGACCTTTGTTAAGATTATTTTTCCACAGATGTTAAAGCGTATTATGCCACCGGTCACCAATGAAGTAATCACTTTGGTAAAAGATACCTCTTTGGCATTTGCACTGGCTTATACGGAAATGTTTACCCTTGCAAAACAGATTTCGGCAGCACAAACCAGTATTATGCCATTATTTGTTGCGGGTGTATTTTACTATGTATTTAACTTTATCGTGGCATTTGTTATGAAAAGGATAGAGAAAAAAATGGAATATTTTCAGTAACTACTATTTCGGTAGTCCTTGCACACATTGTTGTGCGTTGTAACAGGGCAGTCTTTTGGCTACCTGTTACTATTATCAATAGGCAGGTGAGGAAATGAAAGTTTTAGAGATAAAGAATTTAAAGAAAAAGTTTGGAGAAAAGGTAGTTTTAAAAGACATCAGTTTACAGATAAAGGAAGGGGAAGTCGTATCTATTATAGGACCTTCGGGAAGTGGAAAGTCTACTTTGCTTCGATGTGCTACCTTCCTGGAAAAAATGGATGCAGGAGAACTAAGCTATAGTGAAAAAAATATCATTCATTCCAAGCATGGAAGGGCGATTTATCCCCATTCTAAGGAATTGCGAAAGGTTTGCGAGAATTTTGGATTGGTATTTCAGGATTTTAATTTGTTTCCTCACTATTCTGTATTAAAGAATATTGTAGATGCACCAATTTCAGTGGAAAAAAGAAAAAAGGAAGAGGTTTATGAAGAAGCAAGAGCCTTATTAAAAAAAGTTGGATTGGAAGATAAGGAAAATGCATATCCAAGCCAGTTATCAGGAGGGCAAAAGCAAAGGGTTGCCATAGCAAGAGCAATGGCAATGCGACCTAAAATGCTGTATTTTGATGAGCCTACTTCTGCATTAGATCCGGAACTTACAGCAGAGATTTTAAAGCTGATAAAACAGCTGGCAGCGGAAAAAATGACCATGGTAATAGTGACCCACGAAATAGATTTTGCAAGGGCAGTTTCAGACAGAGTTATTTTTATGGATGAAGGAGTCATTGTAGAGGAAGGAAAACCGGAGGATGTAATAGATAATCCAAGTAATGAGAGAACAAGGGAATTTTTGAAAAAATTAAGTTATTAAAATACAGAAATGAAATAGCTGTTTCCACAGGGGCAATCACATGGTTGATTGCCCCAATCTATTCATGATATATTCTTTCCTACAGTCAGCCCGGTAAATGCAAAGATATACCTAACTCAATGCAAGTCCTTCCTGAATGAGGGATTTAGGGAGTTGAAGAGGACTTGTCCACCTTGTTCTAAGTATTATTTAGATAGAATATTGCCAATTGGGTACGGTCTCTAAGCTGTAGCTTTTCCAAAATGGAACTTAAATAATTTCTGATGGTTCCTTCGCTTAAATACAGCTGCTCTGAGATTTCTTTATTGTTAAGTCCTTTGGATACAAGGACAATAAGCTCCATTTCCTTAGGAGTGATTCCATGTTTTTCATAATCAAACTTGCGTGTAGGATTCTGCATGAGTGTAGGGAGCTTTTCTACAATGTTGCTACCATAAACATTCTGTCCGCTATACACTGCTTTTAAGGCAGGGAGAATACTATCAAAGTCTTGTTTTAAAATATACCCCTTTGCACCTAAGGAAAGTGCCTGAATGATGTATTCGTCGTCAGAAAAGGTGGTAAGAAATAAGATCTTTCCTTGTGGGTGCTTGGAAAGAATTTCTTTTGCAGCTTCTAGTCCACTCATAGTAGTCATCCGAATATCCATAAGCAAAACATCAGGTTTATATTTTTCAAACAGGACAATAGCTTCCTCTCCATTCCGTCCTATATCTAAAACCTCTATTTCACCACTGGCTTCTAATATGGTTTTTAAAGAAAGAGAAACTAAATTGTCATCATCTACAATAATTATTCGCATAAATAAAATCCTTTCACAAATGTATTTCATTCATGTAACTTTTGTTATCTGTGGTTATATCACACCACTTTTGGTTTAATAGTAACATAATTCCAAAGAGAATGTAAAGATTTATATGTCACCGGAATTATAGTATTATAAAGGAATAGAGAAGAAAATTTGGAATCCTTTAGAGGTATCAATTTTAAGAAAACCACTCAAAGAATCGATTCGTTCTTTCATACTATTTAGTCCCATGCCGGAGTCTATTATGGATATATTTGTTCCATTGTCTTGGATTTGCACCTGGCAAAAGGATGGATGTTCCCGAATGACAATAGAAATGCTGTCTGCATTGCTATGTTTTACCACATTTGATAAGGCTTCTTTTATGATAGTAGCGATACAATATTTTATATTTTTGGGAAGATTATCACTGGCATCATAGAGAAATGAAATGTGATAATTTTGAAAATCCTTTAAAATTGCATGAATATTTTCTTCCAGATCCATAGAAGAATCGTGTAAATCATGTACGCTGTTACGGATGTTGTCCATAGCTTCATTTAAGGTGTTCTTAAGTGCTAATAGATGTTCCCGTATTGCCTCGTCTTTATAAATGGCTAAGATAGCGCCAAGTTGTAAAAGAGATCGGGAAAGCATATGGCCAACATTGTCATGAATTTCTCTGGCAATTCGGTTTCTTTCTTTTAAGGTAGCAACGTGAATTTCGTAATCCTGTTTTTCTAGTAAAGCTTTATTTTTTTTGCTTAAGATCAGATTATACTCAGTGATCTCATCTCTATTTTTTTTGTAACTATCCATAAGCTTTCTATAAGCAATTTGCTGCTTTGATAGCAATAGAGAAAGAAAAGCATAAATAAGTAAAAGCATACCGGATAGAGAAAAATTGTATCCATTTAGAAAGAATAATAAAACTGTAATACAGTAAAGACAAGTTCTTTCGTTCTTTGGTAAATGTGGGGCATCATAAAGGAGCAATGGTACAAGAACAAAAAAAGCGGGAAAATAAAAACTAAAAATGAAATAAATAGTGAAAGAAACCAAAGTAAATTTATTATTTGAAAAATAACTGTTAAGGCAGCTAATAGTAACACCCAATAAAATACTGCTAACTAATGGTATGGAAACACTGGTATAAAGAGAAAATGCCAAGGTAACACAAAGTAATGAAATCAGCAGTTTGTTGTATAATACTGTATTCATAAAAAACTCCTTCCATAAATGACATAGGGTGTAAGCACGCATTTGCCACATTATATTTCCTCATATGCTTGCATGCTTTGCCATACCTTATTCTGCAAAAATTTGTAAGTTATCCCGTCTGCTTAAATAAGCATATTCCTCTAGAGAACGTTCTGTGTGTAAAATATAAGCATATTGATTATCAAAGGAAATTTCAACCTTTTTTTTATAAAGTGTTTCTTCCGTTAATTTTTCGTCAATGATAATAGACGCTTGATAACGTTGTAATATTTCTTGTATGGCAATCATACCAATACCACTGCCACCATCTTTTTTGTGGGTGGTATAACGTTTCTTGCCAAAATGGTATAAAACCTCCTTGGGAAATACAGAGGCACTATCCCAAACAGCAAGAGATGGCACACTATTATCAATTTCTATTTGAATAAGAATATTTCTTTTATCACAATTTTTTAATGCAATTCGTGCGTTTTCCAGTAGGTCTGCTAACAAGGTTTGCAAATCCTTCGCTGAAATTGTGTCAATTAATGGGGAAATATTCTCGGCCACGGTCATATTAAGAGAAATATTTTCCGCTTCGCATTTGTACCACATATACTGTAGACATAGATCTAACGTAGGGATAGATGTAGTTGGTAACTGTTTTTTTAGAGAGGTAATAGAAAATAAGGTTTCATTCCTATCCTGCATTTCCTGATTCAGCTGTTCTAAGAGTCTCTGCCCCGTGACTTCTAGTTCTTTGGCATTATCCGGATGCAAAGAACTAAGATATTGCTGAACCGCCAGTTGCATAGAGGGAATTAATTTATTATCTCTATGAACCAGTTTGCTAAGGGTTTCATTTTCTTCTTTTAGCATTTTTATTTCCTGTAAGCTTTGGGCAAATTGTTCTTCCAGTCGGGTATATTCCCGTTCTCTCACCTGTTGCATATATTGTTTGCGTAAATGATGTTTGCACCAAATATAGATATTAAAAAATAAAATAATAACGATTGGAAATAAAAGTAAAAAAAAGAAGCGATCTTCTGTTTCCACATTTTTTGGTACGCTAGAAACAACCATTGCACAGATTAGAATGATGCTTCCAATATAAACTCCTAGGTTTGCAATATAGCTTTTTTTCAAAAAAGACATTCCATGTTTGAAACGTTTTATGCGAAAAAACAAAAAACAAAACAGTGTTTGGAATAAGGCAAAGAACAATTGTAATGTAACAAAATAAAACATGTGGTGAAACAATAGGTAGCAAGGTATGCAAAGAACTATAATAATAAAAACTGTTGCAATGTAAAAAAAGCTATAGCACATGCTCATAGACAGAATAACACCTGTGAATATGCTTTCAATGGGATAAGTATATTGTTTTTTAAAATAAAGAATAAAGATACACCCTATGGTAGGCATGATAAAAAAATGCAGTTCTCTAGGCAGGGATAACGCCAGTATACTCATACCAATTCCGAAGAATAAATTAAAGCATAAATTTTTCTGTATATGTCCTTTTGCATGGATAAGCTTTTCGTATATGTAGGAAGTACAAAAAACAATGCACATATATCGAATCAATGATAAAAATACGTTTTTTTCAATCATGGACAAAAACCCCCAAAAATCGACAGAAATTGACAGTCATGTTTTCAAATAAAAAATGAAAAAAAATCAGTATTCTATTCTTACTTTACAGAAAAGGAGCTGATTTCATGTTGTTAGACTACTTATGGTCAATATTAATTAATAACTTTTAAACATAAAGGTTATTTGCACTTGAATTTGCGTGCAAAGTAGGAAATGAATTCCATGACTGTAGGTGTTCCCTTGTCTGAGGAGACTCTACCGGTATAATGTGTAAATAAAATGTCAGGAGCTGTTTTATTCCACGTACTGTTGATTGCATTGCGCATGCCACGATCAACACTGCCGGGAGTTTTATGATACTTTTTCGCCAGCACCTTGCAAATGTTTTCATTGGAATTATCCATGAAGAGTACAATGGCGTCTATAAGGTATTGATAACCTACAATCTTGGGACTCATTTCTAAACAATCCAATTCTCGGCTGATTTGTCTGCGAATTGACTGACGTTCTTCGAAAGGTGATGGAGTAGAACTACTATGTGCTGTGGAAGAATACTGATTCTCCAACAGCATGTCACCTATCATGGCAAGAAAATCAATTACATTTTTTTCTGTGTAATCATTCTGATACTTGTACATAATCATATCTGCGCCTAACTGTCTTGCAAAACGGTAGGTGGATTGACTGGAGTTATTGGTAGTAATCAGAATGTAAGGTTTAATTTCTAAAGAGATATTCTGGAGCTCTTTTAAAAATATCAGACCATTTCCCTCCCCATTATGCAGTTCTAAATCTAACAAAATCACATTGGGTATATACTTCTTTGTAAAGGAAATCCCTTCTGATATTTTATTCGTAACAGCAACTAAATGGATGTCAGGATATTCTTCTATGGTATATCGAAAGCTGTCACATACAATCTGCTCATCTTCAATTAACAGTACACTAAGTGGATGTTTCATTTTTGTTCCTTTCTATTTATCCTATTAGATTAGAGTGTTATTGTATTTCAAGCTTTGGTAGGATTTATGGTTCTAAATATTCACAATATGACTAATGATATTCTAACATTAAAAAATTAAAATCTCAATAAAATTCAGAATAAATTTAAATAGTTCCTAAGAGTTCAGCTATGCAAAAATATAATTTTTGGAAAGAAACCGACAAAACAGATCCCCAAAAATTCAAAGATTTTGGAAAGAAACCGACAAAAACCGACAAAAATGATCCCCATGGATTCAAAGATTTTGGAAAGAAACCGACAAAAACCGACAAAAACCGACAAAAATGATCCCCATGGATTCAAAGATTTTGGAAAGAAATTGTAGTATACTGTGCAAACGGAGAGAGGAGGAGTGAAGAAAAACTCTACATGTCTATTATTTTTTAATATTAATGAAAAGTGTAAAAGATGAGAATATAGGATTTTAAAGTAGTAGAGTAACATAGGAGCAAAATAAAATTTCTGATGTTTTGCCATACACCTATAAATGTGATACAATGTGTAAAAGAAAGGAAACTAAATATGTTTAATAACAAATTAAAAAAAATAATGGTCGGAGCAGTAATAATTACATCAATAGCAGGAAGTGTAAGTGTAGATGCAGTTGCAACGCAATTTCAGTATGCATATGTTGACAGTAATGAATTTACAAAAATAGCATCTTGTTCAAAAGCAACTGATAAAAGTTCAATAGCAGTCGACTTATATGATATCTATAAAGCAGATGGAAGCGAATCAAATTATAAAAAAATAAAAGCAAGATTTAGAAGTAATGGTTCCAATGTTTTGGATAATAAGAATGAAGTTACTCTAAGAAAAGATAAGAATAGTGTATACAAATTAAAAAGCGAATATCGAAGACCAGGAGTTTGTATTAATTTTAGGGCAATGGGAAACGATCCAGCCTTGGATTGTAAAATTTCAGGACAATTTGATGTAGATACAAATTAAATTATCCAACAAAGGAGTTGTGATATTTTATTCTGAACTTATATAGGTGATTTCCTATATAAGTTCAGAATAAACATGGTGAATATGTAGAAGATATGAAACTACACTAGAAAATATGGAAGTAAAGAGAGGAAGTAAAAAGTGAAAAAATACATACGGAGCATTTGGGCGCAGTGTTACTTAATGTTTCAGACGAAAACATTTTGGATTTCATTGGGTATCATGAGTGTTTATTGTGCACTCACTTATATAAAACTGATTACAGAAAATATGGGAATGGATATTTCTAATGTTATAAGAAGTAGTGAGTGGTTTGCATGTTTTGAGTACGCGCCTTATGCAGATAAATTTCTATATCTTTTTCCTATTATCGTGTCTATGCCTTTTGCATTACACTATTTTGATGAAAAAGAAAAAAAAGCAGATATCTATAGTCTTTGTAGAACAGAAAAAAGAGTTTATTACGTAGGGAAGCTTGCCGCTTGTTTTCTTGGAGGTTTTATTGTTATGGTTGTACCACTGTTTTGGAATATTTTATTAAATTATTTTACCATACATAATACCCAGGAATCTTATTATGGGCAACGGGATGTTTTTTTTACCAATGTTTTTTATGCAGAAGAAGGACTAGAACATGCACTTCTCTTATTTCCAGAGTTTTATATAGCACATCCCACATTATACAATGTACTATTTTCTATACAAATTGGAATACTGGCGGGAATTTGTGGAATTGTGGCATTTGTAACTGCACATATTGTAAAAAAATACAAGCTTTTAATCTTTGTGCCAAATTATGCCCTATTTTGGCTATTTCACCGTTATGGGGTGAGATTAATTCATACGGATATTAATAATCTGGTTGTAATTCAAAATTATTTTGGAATTTCAGAATGGAAGGTGCCTTTCCTTTACATAGGAATCCTTTTCCTTAGTTTGGCTGTTTTTTGGATTCACATAAAACGAGAGGAGAACCAATTACAATGAAAAAGAAAATTGGAAAAATAAGCATAGTTGCCTTTCTGCTTTCCCTTTGTATAAATTTTTATTTGTTAATTGGGGACTGTGAAGAAGGGATTCCCATACACCAGCTTTTTTTAAGTGCTACCTTTGATATGAAAACAATTTTGTCCCATCAATCCTTTATTTTAACCATGGAAAATATGGTGGGTGTGGTGGTGTTTTCTCTTTTCTTTGGAATGGTTTTATACCAAGACTTTTTTGGTCCAGGAATTTACGTATTACTTCGAGTAGAAAATAGGGCGGATTGGTTTCGAAAAAGAATGAAAGAACTCTTAGTAAGTGCCTTCTTTTTTTCTATTAGTTATTTTACAAGCATATTTATATTATGCTGTCTGAAAACAAAAACAGGGCCAAATATGGAAATAATAGAATTGTTTTTACTAATGAGTCTTGCTTACACTATACTGATGTACCAAATGATTATAGGGATCAATTTTATAGCAGTAAAAACACAAATTGCAGTAGGATTTTTTTCGGGATATCTGGGATTGATACTTTTGGTACAACTTTGCCTGAAATTTGAGCAAATTCCTGTGATTGGAGCGTACCATTGGTTATCTTTTTGGAATCCGGTAAATGCACTTTCTGTATATTTGGTAGATTCTGTAGTTATGCAATTTGTTATTCTATTTTATTATATTGGATTGTGTATTTTAGAAACAGAATATGTTGTGAGAAAATTAGCAAAGACAGATGTGTCTTTAGGTATGGAAGAGGTATAAATATGGAGAGAATTGAACTGGTGGGAATTGGAAAAAGTATTCAAAACCAAAGAGTATTAGATAATATTCATATGCAATTAGAGAGTGGAAAAATATATGGTTTAATTGGGCCAAATGGTTCCGGAAAAAGTATGTTGATTCGAATGCTTTCCGGTTTAATCAGTCCTAGTGAAGGAACAATTTTAGTGGATGGAAAAGAAGTACCGAATCATAAATTAAAAAATGTTGGTTTAGTATTGGAAAATATAGGATTATTCCCTGATTTATCAGCCATGGACAACTTATTATACTTAGCCAAGATAAATGGAATTGTTGGAAAAGAAGAAATAAAAGATGCCCTAAAAAGAGTGGGATTAGATCCAAAGGATAAGCGTCATATAAAGAAATATTCCCTAGGAATGAGACAAAAATTAATTTTGGCACAGGCAATCATGGAGAAGCCTAAGGTACTATTATTGGATGAACCAACTAATGCATTAGATAATAAAAGTGTGGAGTTGTTTCATAAGTTGGTTTTAGAAGAAGCCAAAAGAGGTGCTATTATCGTTATTGCAAGCCATAATTCTTTGGACATAGAAACACTTTGTGATAAAGTATTTCCTATAAACCACGGTGTTTTATTAGAATCATAAGTGATAATAACGTAACAATAACTGATAGAAAGCAGGGAAGAGAATGATAAAAAAACGAATTCTATTATTTCTTATTTTTTACATTGCTGTTGGATTGATTGGACAATATGGAAAAACAAAATTTACAGATGTGGGCATTGAATACGCTAGTCATTTAAGTGATTTTGATGACAGAGAAATTCAAATAGAGGGTGGATTAGAAAGCAAAAAGGAGTATAAAAAACACTACATAAAATATTTTGATTATTATGTAACAGAGTGGGATGACTGTGAATGCATTGTGATAGGAGAACCTACGGGAAATTACATAAGCGATTCTTATTTGGGAGTACAAGAGGTTCGGGTTCTTAATGTATTAAAAGGAAAGGAAGAAGAACTTGCAGACCAAACCATTTGGATATCTGATGTAGATGGATTCAAATGGAATGAAAAGAACCAATTAGCAATGTATGCAGATTATAGAAGTTTAATGCAGGAAGAAAATCAGTATTTAATATTTATAAATTCATTTCAGACTTCCAGTGGTTTGTCAAAGGAAGAAGACTTAAAGCTGGATAAGTTTGGTTATAAAAACTATTATAGTCTATCAGGTGGATATTTTTCTTACCTTAAAATTGATAAAGATACAACCCAATTAATGCCAGATAGTAAGGAGTTTATTTATACATATGGAGATATAAAGGACTATGAATTTTTTTGCAAAGAAGAAAAAATTTTAGAAATCAGAAATAAAATAAAGCACGAGATTATAAAACGCTGTATGGAAAAATATCAGGTGGAAGGTTAAACATAGGATGTCTTTCGGAAAAATCACAGACTACCAAGCAATAGGAAAGTGAGGGAGCATGAATTATAAAGAATTTATGCGAGACAACGGGTATATCTGAATTTTTCGTAACAGTTTAGTCATGAAAAAAATATGTGTAAGTTGCACATGAGAATTTGCTCTCATAGTCAACTTACACATATTTTTTTTACTTTTTATAGGAAACTTCGTCCTATAAAGCAAAAAAGCTCCGCGAGGATTTGCACACACATATTTTACTTAACGAGGTACGAGTTTTAGTAAAATAGCGTACAGAGTAGATGCGTAAGGAACATTGTTGCAAAAGGCATGCAACACGCATCTGGCACATAAAGTGGAGCAAGTCCCTCATGAATGAGGGATTTAGGGAGTTGAAGTGGACTTGTCCACTTTGTTCTGGTTAACGCTAGACATAAGTGTTTTGCCAGTCTGGATGTATATTTTTTTGTCTTAATGTATATTCTGAAAAAATACGAATGACATGGTTGAATTGCTATTAAAAATATAATTTTGGAAAGAAACCGACAAAAACCGACAAAAATGATCCCCATGGATTCAAAGATTTTGGAAAGAAATTGGGGTATACTATTTGGTCGATAAATGGAGTTCCTTCTGTATTGCAAAAGGAGAACTTGGAAGATAAGAATAGTTGTAGTTCATATGATTATATGGAAGAATCCATATTTTGAACCATTGGAATAAAATGTTAGGAAGGTCTGGTAAAAGAAATGGAAGAAAAGTATATGATAAAAGTAAAGGACTTATGTAAGCAATATGGCGAGGGAGATAGTGCAGTGCAAGTATTGAATAAAGTATCCTTTCAGGTAAGAAAAGGAGAATGTGTTGCCATCCTTGGGAAAAGTGGAAGTGGTAAGTCTACGCTTTTAAATGTGCTTGGTACTTTAGATAAGGCAGATAGTGGAGAAATTTACATTGGAGGAGAGAATATTATTGCATATAACAAAATCAAACAAGCAGAATTTCGAAGAAGAAAGATTGGTTTTATTTATCAATCTTACCAATTAATTAGCATATTAACAGTAAAAGACAATATATTAATCCCGGTACAATTAGATAGCAGTAGTATAGATTGGGAATATTTTCATGTATTAACAAAAAGGCTGGGAATTGAACAGCTATTAAATCGTATGCCGGATCAATTGTCAGGGGGACAAAGACAAAGGGTTGCCATAGCAAGAGCTATGATTTCTAAGCCACTTTTGATCTTAGCGGATGAACCAACAGGGAATCTGGATAAAGAAAACTCTCTTGAGGTAATGGATCTGTTAAAAGAATGTCAAGAAGCATTTTCACAGACTATTTTATTGGTTACCCATGATTTAGATTTGGCCAAAAGAGCTGACCGGGTACTTGTTATGAAGGATGGAAGGGTGGACATATAGAATGGGTCATTTATGCTATTTATCCGTAAGCGATTCAAAACAAGGCGTATGGCTATTGTAGCATGTATTATGGTTATACTTTAGGACTTCACTATCTCAAATTTTTTAGTCCATTACCAGCGGGAATGGAATGTTTAAATTGAAATTTGCCCTTAGGTATACGAAAGAAAAAACTTGATATGAATTTCCAATAGGCTGATATAAACGCACTCTTAGCAACAAGAAAAATGTTTCGAAAGGGTGTGTTTTTTATGAGCATAAAAAAAATCTACCAGCTGATACCAGACAATTATTGTCTACTGCGTTGTTACTTTTGGAAAGAAACCGACAAAAACCCACACTAATTGACAACCATGGATTCAAAGATTTGTAAAAGAGAACGAGGTATATTATTGAGGTAGTAGGGGGGAGAGTAACACAAAAATGTAATTTTAGGGGTAGTTAGAAAATTGTAACAGAATTGGAGAAAAGAAATGGATAAACACCTTTTTGTGCTGGATTATGAGAAAATACGTCTGTTTCGTGAAAAAAGCTTTCAATCACTAAATGCATGTGCAGAAATGATAGACACCTTACAGACACAAATAGATGCCTTGCAGGAAATAGAAGAATTTCAAGGAAAAGCAGCAATAAATATTAAGGATTACTTTCAAGAAGTACACCAAACTATCCTTAGTTCTATCCGAATGATATTAGATGATTTTTATAGCAAGATTAATTTATATGCCAATCAATTTATGGAAAACGTGGATAGTGACCCACATGCAAGAATACCGGAAGATCCTTTGGAAGAGATGAAGGGGCATATTAAGTTTACATATTTTGAACTGGATGATATCATAGAAGATATTAATGCAGATTTGCGTTCAATAGAGGATATTGTAGAAATCCAATCTTTATCTACAGATGCCATACGAATTGATTATGACAAGAGAATCGAAGACCTGACGGAAACGGAATGGAAGATAGCACAACTGGATGCTTCTTTTTGCCAGAATGAGATAGAGTCTTTAGAAGGGTTAATCAGAGATACCAGAAATTTTATCCAATCCCGACAATCGGAAAATCGTAGAATAACAGATTATGAAAAAAGAAGTTGCTTTCATACACAAGCTTACATGGACTTAAAAGAGATGAAGGAAGCTTGTGAAAAGTATTATGACGAAAACGGAAAAGAGATAGAAGAAGCTATCCAAAAACAGTGGGAACTTAGTGTCACTCTAGAAAATTCTATTTTAAAAACGAAACAAACAGAAGAAATAGTGGAAGGCGTGGCATCCGCAGGTATAAGTACAATGCCGGTATTGGGAGATATAAAGGATGCCCAAGAAGCTGTAACAGGAGTAGATTTCGTAACAGGAGAAAGATTGACCAAAGTGGAGCGGGGGATTTCATTTGCCTGTATGCTCATTCCTATAGTAAACGGGAAAATGATAATAAAAGGCGGAAAAAAGCTTGTAAGAATAGGATCAGAGGTTCCCGGAAGTGTCATAAAGGTAAGAAATGCTGTAACCAAAAACCTTAATCCGTGAAACTCACATAATTACATAACCCTTTAAGTATAGGAGCAAGCACATTATTTCGTTATTTTTTGTATAATTCAAAATTCACCCATTCGGTGCTACTTTTTTCTGTTATAATAATCTTAGCAGAAAACTATTTTAAGGAGCAGGTTGTATGAGTAAGATAAAGATTGAATTTACAAATGAACGCATTATTCCTGCAAGTGGTCTTTCTATTGTTGGTGCAATTCTTGGAAAAAGCGATTTTGTGAAGCACTGTAACCGGATGGATGTTACCAAAAACAGGTCACAGCATCAGATAAAAAACGGAGACATTCTGCTTACTTATATCGGCATGCTATGTATGGGAAAACCACAGTATGGAGCTGTTCATGAGATGGATGATGATATTGAATTCTACAAGGATACACTGGGCATCGTAAGAGCACTGCCTTCAGAGGAAACACTTCGTCAGAGAATGGATGACATTGGCAGTTCTATGCGTGAAATAATTCTGTCTGAAAATGTGAAAATGTTGTGTTCCAACGGAATAGTTCCAGGCAGACTTCCAAGTGGATATGTTCCGGTAGACATTGATGTTACTCCATTTGATAACTCAAAAACCAAGAAAGAAGGCGTATCACGCACCTACAAAGGATACGACGGATACGCACCTATCATGGCATATATAGGAACAGAAGGCTATTTAATTAATGCTGAACTAAGGGAAGGAAAGCAGCACTGTCAGAAACACACACCGGAATTTTTACGCGAAACAATCCGCCTGTGTAAACAGATTACAAATGAACCTCTTTTGATACGTTTGGACTCCGGAAATGATGCAACTGAAGATATTGGTATTCTTTTAGAAGAAGGCTGTCAGTTTATCATTAAAAGAAACCTACGTCGTGAAAGTAAGGAAGAATGGCTTGTAATGGCACAAAAACACTGTCAGAACATCACAAAACCACGTGAGGGAAAAATCATCTATACAGGAAGTGATTGGAAAGATATTTCTTATACTGCAGAAGATGGAATTTTAAAAACAGTTACAATTCGTATTGGATATGAAATCATAACGAACCATAGACAAAAAAGGCCAGTTTCTTTTTCCGGCAGAAGTGGAGGTGGAAACATGGTGGGAAAACACCGGAATGACAGATGATGAAGTAATCAGACATTACCATGCCCACGGAGAATGTGAACAGTTCCACAGTGAAATAAAAACAGATATGGATGTGGAACGTCTTCCTTCAGGAAAGTTTGATACAAACGAGCTGGTGCTGGAGTTGACAATTTTGGCATACAACATTCTGCGTATGATTGGACAGGAAACCATTGGAAGACGCAAAACAAGGCATAAAGTAAAACGTCGTAGACTGAGAACGGTAATAAGCAACCTAATCATGATGGCAAGTCATGTAACGACACACGCAAGGCAATTGGTTATCGGGCTCGGGAAAAGTAATGTATGGAGATATACGTTTTCAGAAGTTTATACTGCATTTGCAGATTTCAGTCTATAAAAAGAACAATTCAAAATGTAATTTTTACTGCAGTGGGAGAAGTCTGCCCTTTTATAGCACAATTTTTAATTTTAGAGAGGAAAAATTGTTATATTCAATACATACATGCTGCTTCGAAAGAAATCAAGCGAAGCAGCATAAAAAAATATTCAGTTTCACGGATTCAGGTATAAAGTTACGGTGTTATAGTATTCCAAGCTTAACATAGGATTACGAAATTAAGTAAAAGACTTTGGTTTAACAGGAGATTGACCTGTTACCGATATGTTCAAAATATAACTAAGTGTATTCTAACATTAAAAGATTAAAATCTCAATAAAAATATAATTGTTGGAAAGAAATCGACAAAAACCGACAAAAATCGACAAAAATTATCCCCATGGATTCAAAGATTTTGAAAAGGGAATGGGGTATAATGTTTCGGAGAAAGGAGGAGAAAAAAGATATATGGTGAAAATATATCTATGAAAAGTTTCATAATTCATCAAAAAAGATAATAGAAAAGAGAAGGAAGGAATGGTATTATTATGAAAAGGAAATTAAAGAAAAGTATAGGTTCATTTTTAGCACTTGCATTTGCAATGTTGTTAATTACAGGTAATAAGTGTTATGCGGCTTCCATTAGTGCAGTATTGGCGACTTCAGACAAGAAAGTAACTACAACTTTTAATTCTGGCAGTTCTGGAAATCATTGGATACGTGTGAAAGGTTATGAGTATTATGCATATAAGGATCAATATTTTTCATACGATGTGACCAAAACAAAACAAGGTGGTGGCACATTAAAAGTAACACATCATGCAGGAGATTCATGTGAATTTGTTAAGTCATATAGTGGACAAAAGCTAAAATCTTATGTGTCCCTTTATACAGAAGGTAACGTAATATTATCTGCAATCGCAACATACTAATTTGTGCAATAATTTAAGAACCATGAGCAGATACTAAATTGAACTCCTATGTTGAGAATTTCTTAACATAGGAGTAGTTTATCAATAGAGTATAAATAGAACAAAGGATGGGAAACTTATGAAGAAAAATTATTATTTATGTACACTAATGTTAGCGGGAGGTATGTTTTTATTTTCCGGCTGTGCATCGACGGAAACAAATAGCAAAGGCACAAAAGATACCAAGGAACAAATAGAAATTACAGATGCCGGTAAATCGGAAATGATACAAGAATCTGATTATGGTTATGCGTATGAAACGGATTGCCAATCTAATCGACCAAGCTATTCCACAACAGTATATACAAAAGAGGGACGTTATGAAACTGAGGGGATGGATGGTATCCAAGGCAAACAAAGTGGAAGCTATTTACAATACTTTGATTATGCAACAGGAGAAACGGTATACGTTTGTGGAAAAAGCAATTGTGAGCATAGTAGCGATTCTTGTAATGCTTATTTTAAGGAAGAAAACTTTCCTATGGGGATATTATGGAATTATGAGGGAGATTTGTATACACCAATGATAGAGGAAGAATACATCTGGATTTGTAAAATAAGCCCGGATGGTGCTGTGCGGGAGAAAATTTGTAAAGTAATGAGACAGTATGTAGAAGAAAAAGAGGATGGAGATGAAATTTCTACAAGATATTATATGCCGGAAATGCAAATACATAGAGGATATGTATACTTTACGGATTATTATATGGGATGTGAAGAAGCAACACTGTATCGAATAAAGCTAGAAACCAACGCGCAGGTAGAAAGTCTTTATGAAGTATCGGGAAAAGGCACTTCCATCTATAGGATAAAACCATATGGAAAGTATGTCTTATTCCAAATGGGAAAGACGAAAGAAGATTCCAATGAAATAATAGATAGTATATATGCATACCATACAGAGAGTGCGGAAGTATCCTGTGTATGCCAGAATAGCTATAAAGATTTTATGGTGTTAGAACAAAATCTGTATTACATTGATTCTGCTTACAATATTAAAAGGAAAAATCTAACAGACGGCAAAGAAGAAATTTTTTATAAAGCAGAAAAAAATTCTGACAAAACAATAAGTGTTCGACTATTTGATTATGACAAAAAAATTGTCTATGAAACAAAAACAGTAAGTGAAGAAAAAAGTACAGAGCAATCTGTATTAGATACAACTGGAAAAGTATGCGAAAGTAGAAAAGAGGCTAATGACGATATTCTTCTTGCACCATATACCATGCTAGCAGATAAATAGGAGTAAAAAATGGAAGAGAGAAGAATTTTTACGGAAAAGAAAATGATAGTGGCAACGATTTTGCTGGTAGTTTTTGCAATTTTTGGCTATATTTTTTTGCAATATAAAGATGGCGGGATAAGTTTGGAAGAGGAAAAAGAACAGTTAGAACACATTTCTAACTATGCAAACTATGTAGAGGAGACCCAAACTGCCAGTGAAACGTTGGGTAAGATAAGCATTTTCCAAAAGCAGGATGCTTTTTCTCAAAAAAACATAGAAAAAACAAAGCAGGATTATGAAAAGTTATTGGATGTGAAAGTAAAAAACGGAAATTACAAAGCAATCACGTCCGTATTGGAATATAAAGAACTTTCTTATTTTCTTTTTATATTTGTTTGTATTCTTTTATGGTACTTTTTTGAAGATGAGAGAATTGGACAGAAAGTCATTTTTTATGCTTCCAAAAATGGAAGAATTGGAATGTTTTTATGGAGAGTACGAGCACTTGTATGTGGAATAGTTGGTTTTACATTTATAACATATGCAAGTGTTCTTCTGCTTTCCTTTTGTATTTATGGCGGCTGGGGTGATTTAAAAAATCCAATTCAATCTGTTTTTATGTTGAAAGATTTTATTTATACCATTTCTATTTCAGAATTTTTAGTAGGATATGTAGGGTTAAGAATTGTTACAATGCTGGCATTAGCCATGGTTCTATGGATGGGAATGTTACTATTTCGCAATAGAAAGCTTTCTTTATTATTTTTGCTTCTTGTATTTTTTATGGAGGGAAAGCTATGGAACGGTTTGGAGGAACAAAGTCCATATTTGTTTTTAAAATGCTGGAACGTATATAATATACTGTATTTTAACAAATGGACCTTAGCATACAGAAATTTAAAAGTGGGAAATGCAATCTTAAATTCGTTTTCTACTTTTTTATGTTATACGTTTTTGCTAGGTTTGTGTGCAACTATACTATGTGGTGTGATTTCTGTCAGACGTAGACCAATAAAAGAGAAAAGTCCTATTGAAAAAGTAATTGGAGAAATTGGAAGAAAAATCAGCACTATTTATCATAAATTTTTGTCACGGCGTTCCGTTGTAAGCATGGAGTGTTATAAAGTATTTGTTTTAGAAAAAGGTTGGATAGCAATGACAATATGGATTGTTTTGTTGTTGTCTATGTTAGATTTGACAGAGATATCTTATTATGGAGCAAGTGCAAAAATGCAGGATATTTATGTGGAATATAGTGGAGAGGACATAGGAAAACTAACCGATTATGTGAAAGGGCAAACAAAAGTTTTAAAGCGGGAGCAGAAAAAGTACAAAAAAGCGATTTCGCAATACGAAAAGGGAAAAATTAGTGAAAATGCAATGCGTAACGCAGAACGAGAAAAGGAAAAATATGAAATTCTATCCCAGTGCATGGATATCATAAATGAAAAAATTCAATATATGGAATACCAAAGAACAGAGTATGGAAGAAATACATATTTTTTAAATGATAGACCTTATGAGATTCTTTTCACAGATCATCATAGCTATATGGAAACAAGGATAGGAAACAAGAACCTAAAGATAATGTTAATTTTAATGCTGTTAGTATTTCTTTGTAGTGGATTATTTTCTTATGATACACAAGTAGGCACAGAACATATGTTGCGAGCAACAAAACATGGAAGAGGAAGCTTGTTTTGGAAAAAGCTTGGAATTATGATTGGAATTTCTACTGTCCTAAGTTTGGGTACCTACTGTCTGGATATATATGAAGTGGAAAAATTGTATTCGTTCACTTGTTTGGATGCACCCATACAAAGCTTAGAATTTTTTGGAGATTTTCCACTTGAAATGAATTGTAAAACATTTTTTGTTTTAGTAGGAGTGGTGCAATTATTAAATTGTATTGCAATTGGATTTATCATAAGTACCATTTCTATCTATGTAAAAGGTAGAAAAGGATTATTACTGAATGTGATGGTTATTCTTATTCCGGCGGCAGGATATATTGTTGGAATCGAAGAATTAAAATATATCTCTGTTATACAACCAATGTGCTATGGAAATATGTTAATAGAACAGGGCTTTTTAAGGAGCACGATTTTGATTGTGCTACAAATGGGCATAAGCGGGATACTAGGATATGTTGGGATGAAAAAATATACAACGTAGCAGGTTAGTCTTCCATGTCATTTAGTTGAATATATAGAAACTTATTATACGAGGAGACAATATGAAGTTAGAAATAGAACATTTACGAAAAGAATATGGGGAAAAAGTGGCGTTACATGATTTTAATATTACTTTGGAGGAAGGAATATATGGAATATTAGGTCCTAATGGAGCGGGAAAGTCCACTTTAATGAACTTGTTAACAGATAATTTAAAAAGAACCAGCGGAAATATTTTAGTGAATGGAAAAGAAATTCTGTCTATGGGAAAAGAGTATCGCGCCATGCTTGGTTATGTTCCGCAGCAACAAGGTTTTTATGAGCATTTTTCAGCCGAAGGCTTTTTAAAATATGTGGGGAAATTGAAAGGTTGTAGCAATGCAGAATTAAAAAAACAAGTTCCGGAATTGCTTGCTTCCCTAAATTTGTATGAGAAACGTTTTGAAAAGATAGGATCCTTTTCCGGAGGCATGAAACAAAGAGTGCTGATTGCACAGTCTTTATTAGGAAATCCAAAAATAATTATTATGGATGAACCAACAGCAGGAGTTGACCCACAAGAACGAATTCGGATTCGTAATTTTATAAGCCAAATTGCAGAGAATCGTATTATATTAGTAGCCACACACATTGTATCTGATGTGGAATCCATTGCTAGAGAAATTTTATTGATGAAGAATGGAAGAATGCAAGAAAAGGGAACTCCTTCTGAGCTAATGAGAAAGATCCAACCTTACATATATGAAATACAGATTGATTCCCAGCAGCAAAAGGAAGTCATGGAAACTTATCTTGTAAGCAATGTTAGGCAAGGTATAGAAGGCATAAAGGTAAAAATAATTACGAAGGTAAAACCGGAACAATATCCACACATGGTAGCACCTGCTAATTTGGAAGATGTGTATTTGTATTATTTTGAACACAAAACAAGCAATCCCACATCTACAAATGTGTAGCATAAAGGTAACTGTTCCGCATTAAGTGGGGGATGCTCGTATCAGATGGGGATAAAAAGCCTCATCTGATATGTTGCGAAGTAATCTGTATTCATAAGGAAGTAGTGAAGAGGAATTCGCCTTATTCGTTATCTTTCTTTCCTAATTTACATTCTAATTCTGCTAATTTTTTTAACAACTTTTGTTTTTCCAATTGTTCCTGTTCTAGTTGAGATTTGAATGTTTGTTTTTCCAATTGCTCCTGTTCTAGTTGAGATTTGAATGTTTGTTTTTCTAGTTGTTCTTGTTCCAACTGAATTTTCATTTCTTCTAACTCATCTTCCATAAGACGAAGTATTTTTTCTTCATTATATTCTGTTAACAACATATCTACAACCTCCGCCCTGTTTTTGATTAAGATTTCTTTTAAAATATTTTTCTCAATACACGCATCTACTGCAGTATTAATAGCATGGTCACGTTCCATTTTTTGGGAATGTTTTTTTACTTCTTTTACAAAGTAGGAGTACTCCATTAATGGGCGACAACAATCCATCAGTTCTTTGTTTTTGCCGTAATTAATATTTAATACAAGAGCTTCCAATTCCATGCAAGCCTCTTCGTTTGTCTTTGAAAAAGCATCTGATAGTCGCAAAATTCTTCGGTCTTCTTTCATATCTTTCCCATTATAAAATACAACAAACTTAGGGGTTGGCAATTCCACTAAGTTACTTCGATAAATATTCAAATGATAGGATTCTATATATTTTTCAAATTGTTTTGCAAAGTATAATAATCCACGTAAAGGCATGTTTTGGTTTAATGTACTCTGATGTTCAAATAAACTTAATCTTCCATCAATAATAAAAGATACATCATTTTTCATGTTACAATAAATCACATCTTCTAACGTTGTAATTTCGATATCCTCCGGATTATTGTAATTTGTGTTATTTAAAGCATTGTATAAGGATAACAATTTTTCTTTGTCCTTGAAAATGAACTTAAACAACCGGTCTTTATATTCTCTGCTGGTATAGCTTTTTTGTTGGTAAGATGAATTAATTACAACGATTTTTTTCATTTTGTTGTTTTTGAATTTTACTTTCTTTATTGTTGGCATTTTTATATCCTTTCTTTGCTGCATAGGCTTCGAAAGGAATTATCAGAATTGTGATGAAAATTGTATTTTCTAATTAGATTATAACAGAAGTTCTTTTGAAACACTATGCTTTTTATTGTTTTTTGGGATCTCGATTCGAAATGAATCAGAAAATTGTAAGATTTCATTATGATAACAAATTTACTTTGGGCGTACAAGGGAAAAATCAAATTTTTATATAAAGTTTATGAAGTATTTATAGATATTTTATATTTTCTATATTCTGTCTTAAGAGAATACCGTGTGCTTTTTAGAAGATTTTAATTCTATCAAATTTAGGTGTTTCTGTGGTATCATATAAAGTGCAACAGTTCAGGCAGGGGCAATCAGCCAAGTGTTGCTCCTGCTTGAACTGTTACTATAAAGTATCTTATTACAGAGAGGATGTAGAATAAAAGTGAATAAAAAAACAGTATCATTTTTAGTTGCTATATGTGGTCTGCTTCTTGCAGGATGCAATCAGCAACAAGAAGAAAGAGTAGAATCTTTAACAGAATGTATGGACATTGTGATACCGGAAGAGTATATGATAACGGGAGTACAAGAAGTAGAAGCAACAAATCAGATGTTTGTACATGGATATAATCCAAATGCAACAGAAATTTTAGAAGCATATCAATGGTTTCAATTAAAAGAAACCGAGGAAGGATATAGTGATGCGCAGGCAATTGAAATTCCATCTACCTATTTAGTACAAAATGCGGTTGTGTCAAAGGATGGAGCGAAAATGTATTTTTCTGCATATACATCAGAAGATTGGAATATACAAGAACATCCGGAAATATTTTCAAGTCTTAAAATTTATGAAGGAAGCTTAGAGAAGGGGGCGTTAAAGAACATAACAGAATTAGAAAATGTAAATTTGGAAGATATCAATGTTCTGGCAGACATAGATGAACAGAATAATCTTTATTATGCATCTTCAAGTATAGAAGATATTGAAGAACAAGATGTGAAAGCATATTGTGCAAAAAAAACAGAACAAGGATATGAAACAAAAAAGTTGGAATTAAGTGAGGATGTAAAGAATTCTGGTATTGCAAAAGTTTTGGATAAAGAAAAAGAAATCATTATGGCGACATATGATGAGCAGAACTATCTTGATGAATTTTATCAGGTAAGTCATGATGAAGAACGTATTACAGAAACAGAAAAATTGTATTTGCCACAAGAATTGGTAGAGGCAGGCATTATATACTATTCTCTTAGTGCAAATGACAATATGCTTTATTTTGTGACTTATAGCGAAGGAAAAGGAAGTAAAGTTTATAAAATTTCCTGGGAGTGTTTTTTAGAACAGCAGGAAGAATGGAAAACAAAAGAGGAAACAAAGGAATATGAGCCTTGTTCTTATGATGCATATGATACTTCAGATTTTGATATGAAGTATAGAAACAAAGGTGATAGGAAAGAAAAGCAGGGCGTATATTATGAAATATTTGTTCGCTCCTTTGCAGATTCTGATGGAGATGGTGTGGGAGATTTCAATGGAGTAACCGCTAAGCTTAATTACTTAAAAGATTTAGGCATAGAAGGTATCTGGCTAATGCCGATTCATGCATCTCCTTCATATCATGGTTATGATGTGACCGATTATAACTCTGTAAATGCAGAGTATGGTACGGAACAGGATTTTGAGAAATTAATCAAAGAAGCGCATAAACGGGATATTAAGGTAATTATGGATTTTGTTATTAATCATACAAGTAGTGAACATCCTTGGTTTCAAAATGCCATAGAAGATGAAAACAGTGAATATCGCAATTACTATCGTTGGGTAAAGAAATCAGACACGAAAGATTATGACAGTGCAGACGTTTCTAACTGGGGAGATACGGTATGGCATAAGAATGGAACCGATTATTACTATGGGATTTTCTCAGCAGATATGCCGGATTTGAATTATAACAATGTAAAGGTACGAGAAGAAATCATAAATTCTGCAAAGAAATGGCTGGAACTTGGTGTAGACGGTTTCCGTTTGGATGCAGCCATGCATATTTATGGGGTTAACGAATTTAAACAACAGCAGGATTCCTTACAGGCGAATATGCAATGGTGGAATGAATTTGCCCTCGCTTGCGAGGAAGTAAATCCGGATGTGTATTTAGTAGGTGAGGCATGGCAGGAAACAGAAACACTTGCGGAATATGCCCAGCCATTTGATACCAAATTTAATTTTACATTCCAAAGTGATTTGATTACAGCAATCCAGCAGGGAAATGCACAATCAGCAACTACAGGAGTAAGTCTGGCAGAATTAATTGAGAATTTGTCAAAAGAATATCAAAAAGTAGATGAAAATTTCATAGATGGAGTATTTGCCGGAAATCATGACCAGAACCGAGTATGTTCTCAATTAGAAACAGAGGAACAGGCAAAACTGGCAGCAAGTATTTACCTTACTCTACCGGGAAATCCATTTATTTATTATGGGGAAGAACTTGGTATGCTGGGAGAAAAACCGGATGAATACATTCGTGAGCCGTTAAAATGGAGTGAGGATGGTTCGGATATGGACACCACATGGGAAGAAAGTACCTACAATAAAGAGTTGATATCTGCAAAAGAACAGCAGAAAACAGATACGGATTCTATGTATCAGCATTATAAACAATTAATTGCACTTCGCAAACAAAATAAGGCATTATGCTATGGAAACTATCAGGCGGTGGATGTAGGTCAGGAAGAAATGATGGTGTATGTAAGAGAAGCGGATGGGGAAAAATTACTTGTTTTACATAATTTATCTGGAAAAGCAGTTGTGGTAGAACATAAATTACTTGCAAAGGGGAAAGTAATATTTGGAAAGGAAAATCAGAAAAAAACAGGAGAAGAAAGTATGGAGCTAGAATCGTATGCTACGATTGTGGTAAGTATAAAATAGGACAGAAAATATAAACAATGGCGGATAAAATAACGGACAGAAATTGTTACAATAGTAGTACATTTCTGGGTGATTTTATAGTGCATTACATTGCAATGGTGTAATGAATATAGACAGTATATACATATTATGATATAATTTGACTATATTAAACTATGGGGGTGTAATTTATGGGAGCAATTATCAGACCATCATCAGATTTACGAAATCATTATAGTGAAATTTCAAAGGAATGTCATGAAAATAGAACGCCAGTAATTATTACCGTTCATGGTCGTGGAGATACGGCAATAATGGGGGTACAAGATTATTATCAAATGAAATCAGAATTGGAATTACTGCGTACCCTAGCAGAGGCAGAAGATGATGTGGCAAATGGAAGAATTGAACCAGTGCAGAATACTTTTGATGATATAAGAAAATCACTTCTTGAAAGGAATCATGTATGAGGTATCAGATACTAAGGACAGAAAAAGCCAATGAACAGCTACGGGAAATTATTTTTTATATCGCAGAAGATTCAGGTAGTGTAGATATTGCATTAAATTATCTTGATAAAATCGAAAAAAGTATTAACCGATTAGAGGAATTTTCATACTCAGGAAGTATACCCCAATATTCAATACTTCGAAAACAAGGATATAGAGTTCTTGTTGTAGAAAAACATTTGATATTTTATAAAGTTAATGAATTAGAGAAAATGGTAATAATTTATGCTGTTGTGGATGGACGGAGAGAATATAGAAATTTATTATGATGTGTACCTTTTGACCCAAGCATTTTATTACAGGATAACAAAATATAATAAGTGATTCAAAACAAGGCGTATGGTTATGCTAGCATATACATGCTACAATAGCCATACGCTTTGTTTATGGTTAAAAAAAATGACAAATGTCATATCCATTTCATGACGAAGCACACTAAAAGGAACAAAGCAGTTATGTTAAAGTAATAGTGTAAGGAAAACTTGATAGGAAACCAAAGACTGTAATTGGCACTACCGTTACAGTTAGAAAGAATTGGTAGTGCAGAAAAGAGGAGCGTATGTCAGAAAAAATTGTAGAAATAAAAAATTTAGTAAAACGTTATGGAGATTTATTGGCACTAGACCATTTTAATTTGGAAATTAACCAAGGGGAAATTTTTGGATTGCTAGGGCCAAATGGTTCAGGAAAAACCACAACCATAAACTGCCTGTTATCATTGCTAAGCTTTGACAAAGGAGAAATAAAATTATTTGGAGAAAAAATGGCACCAAATAAATATCACTTAAAAAAAGAAATCGGGGTAGTTTTACAAAATGTAGCTGTCTTTGAGGGACTAACTGTTTATGAAAATATAGATTATTTTTGTGGATTGTACATAAACGATAAAAAACTTCGTAAACAGTACGTGGAAGAAGCAATACAATTTGTAGGGCTTGAGGATTATAAAAAGATGTTACCACCAAAGCTTTCCGGAGGTTTACTTAGAAGATTAAATATTGCGTGTGGAATTGCCCATAAGCCAAAACTGATTATTATGGATGAGCCTACCGTGGCAGTAGACCCACAAAGCAGAAATAAAATATTAGAAGGAATTGAGGAATTAAACAGGCAAGGTGCTACCATTATATATACCTCTCATTATATGGAGGAAGTGGAGCAAATCTGTACCAGAATTGCCATTATGGATAAGGGAAAAAGTATAGCATTAGGCACCAAAGAAGAACTAAAGAAAATGATAAAAACAGGAGAAAAGTTAACTGTTGAAATATTGCAATTATCCAAGGAACATAAGGATTGTATTTCAAAGCTTCCACATGTATACCAGACGGAATATCAGGATAATAATTTGGTGATCTATTTTAATGGTGGAAAACACAATTTGGTTCGTGTATTAGAATACTTAGGGGAAAATGAAATTTCATTTGGAAGGGTATTTTCTGAATTACCGACTTTGAATGACGTATTTCTTGAAATTACAGGAAAACAGTTAAGAGATTAGGAGGTTAAACATGGTAAGACATATAAAGTATAGAATCATAAATTTTGCACGAGACTGGGGATTATTATTTTGGATATTAGTATTTCCAATCGTGCTAGGCACCTTATTTAAAGTAAGCTTTGGAGGCTATATGGAAAATGAGGAAAAGTTTGAGTCCATTGCGATTGCCTATGTAGAAATGGAAAATGGGGATAAAAATTTCTCTACTGTTTTAGAAGAATTATCAAAGGAAGAAGGTATGCTTCAATTAAAACGGACAGACAAATCAGAGGCAGAGAAATTATTAGAGGAAGAAAAAATAAAGGGAATTTATAGAAATGATGAAGAGATTACTCTAACAATTAAAGAAGAAGGGGTATATGAAACTATATTAAAAACAATATTAGACCAATACGAGCAAAAGAAGGGTATTATAGAAGAAATAGCAACAGAGAATCCAACAAAACTACAGTATGTAGTGAAAGATTTGGCTGATAGTGGAGATTATATTAAGCAAAAGAGTATGTCAAATGGAAATATGGATGCCATGATGAACTATTTTTATGCATTGATCGCCATGGCGTGTATGTATGGAGTTTTTGTAGGTGGAGAAAATGTAAAGCATCTGAAGGCTAATGTATCCCCTTTGGCAGCAAGAAGAACCATTTCCGGAACTACTAAATTTAAATTAATATTTAGTGACTTTATTGCATCATTTTTTGTTCAGTCAGTTGTATTAATTCTTGCATTATTATATTTAGTCTGTGTGTTAAAAGTAGATTTTGGTTCACAGCTGGGTTTGGTTTTCCTAACCACTATAGTAGGAGGGCTTATTGGAATTTCCCAGGGAATGCTTGTTTATGCCATTACAGGTAAATTTAATGAAAACATTCGCCAAGGTGTGGCAATATCCATTTCCATGCTGGAGAGCTTTTTAAGTGGTTTGATGGTAGGAAATATGAAAAATGTGGTAGAGCAAAAAATGCCAATTTTGAATGATTTAAATCCTGCAGCATTGATTTCTGATGCACTATATAGTTTAAATGTATATTCAGATTATAAGAGATTTACCCAAAACATTGTAACCATGTTAGTGATGGCAGCTGTATTTTGGATAATAAGTTATATGTTAGTAAGGAGGGAAAAATATGCAAGTATTTAAGAGTTTCCTAAAAATACTGAATCGAAATAAAATAAGCTTAATTGTATATTTGGTTGTATTTATGATACTGCTTATTTCCATGGCAGGCAATGGGGAAGAGGCTTCTTATAAAGGATTTCAGGAAGCAGAAATTAGCTTTGCGGCATTTAATGAGGACCAAGGTGAATTTGGAAAATATTTAATAGACTATTTATCACAAAATAATGAGAAAGTAGAAATAGAGAACGATAAAGATGTGCTTATGGATGCTATGTTTTATCGAAATATAGACTGTGTAATTACGATTCCAAAGGATTTTACAGAACGTATCGTGGCTGGAGAAAAACAGGCATTAATAGAGGTATCCAAGATAAATGATTTACAGTATGGAGAATTGGCTATCAGCAAAATCTCAGAATACATATCAGCAGTACAGATTTACCTAAATTGTGGTTATGAAGTCTCTATTGCAGATGAAAAGGCAAGAGAACAGTTAAAAAAAGAAGGTAAAGTGCTACTAGAGGATGGAAGCCAGACTGTAGAAACACAAGAGTGGGTATATTATTTTAGCTTTGCACCATATATTATAATCTGTTTAATTATGTTGGGAATAGGACCAATTCTAAATGTATTTAGCGAGAAAAACATAAATATGCGGAATAACTGTTCTGCTACAAAATTACTAACCATAAATTTACAGAAAATTCTAGGATGTGTCGTATTTGTTGTATTGGCTATTATAGTTTTTTCAGTAGGTTCGATGATTTTATATCCGGAATTTATGTTTACTATAAAAGGATTAATTGTGATGATAAATCTGGCGTTATTTTCCTTTATTGCATTGGCAATTACAGTTCTGGCGGTGCAGTATGCAAAAAACAGTACGTGGCTAAATATTATAGCAAATACTTTGGGGATTGTATTATGTTTCCTTGGTGGTGTGTTTGTTCCGGTTACCTGGTTTGGTGAGAATTTAATAAAGGTATGTCGTCTTTTACCAACTTATTGGTATGTAAAATGTATTGAAAGTATTCAGACAATGGAGGATGGTGCGAAAATTTCAACTGAAATATGGGGATATTATGGTATATTAGTACTTTTCATTATTGCTATTTTCGCGGTTTCTTTGGTTATTGCTAAGGGAAAGCAACAAAAGATATAATATAGAGATAAAGAAAGTAACCGTTTATATATAAGCTTGACACTTGCTGTCAAGCTATGCGCTAAAAGAATGAATTATGAGGGAGTTCAGCCCTATGCATGGAGGATGCATAGGGCTGAACTGTTATAGAAAAGCTATTGAATAATTAGTTTCTTGCTTGTGATAATTTCTTCTATTGTGTTACAATGAGGTTATAGTTTGACTGAGAAAGGAACAAATGTATGAGAATTGCAATTTGCGAAGATGAAACTTTATTTCGTGCACAGATTGTAAAGGAGATTGAGGCCTATTACCACAGTCTGGATGTAATAGTAGACAGCTTTTCTTCTGGGGAGAAACTGATAGAAAAGTACGAACAGGGAAAACAGGTGGGACAATTACCACATTATGATCTCTTATTCTTGGATATAGAAATGAAGCAGTTGGATGGTTTCGAGACGGCAAAAAGGCTACGGGATTATGGTGGCACAGAAATACTTATTTTTCTTACCAGCCATACAGAGATGGCAATGCAGGGATACGAAGTAAATGCCTTTCGTTTTTTAGGAAAACCTTTGGAAAAGGACAAGCTTGTAGAAGCACTTAATGAAGTTGAGAGACGTTTCTTGCAGGAGAAGACCTTATTATTACATACTTCCGAACAGGATATTAAGGTACCGGTTTCTTCCATTTTGTATGTGGAATCTATGAAAAATGATGTGTATTATTATGTGTTAGAGCATAAACATACTGATTGTGTGAAAACTTACAAAGTGCGGGGAACCATTACGGAAGCGGAAGAACAACTGAAAGGGAGTGGATTTTTCCGTTGCCATAGAAGTTATTTGGCACAGTTGATGTATCTGGAATCCTATACTGGTAAAGAAATTGTGTTAAAAACAGGGATTACACTCCCAATTAGTCGTGGAAAGACAGGAGCCTTAAAAAAAGCACTTGTTGAGACAATCAATGAGTTATAATTTGTAAAGGCAACGATTTACACTTCAAGCCATTCGAAAACTTTCAAGGCTTAAGTAAATGACATGATGCCAGGGGCAAAAGCCCATAACCTAAATTGCCAATAAACTACAGGATTTTGACCCCGGCCTCATGAAATTGCTTCATGGCAGATTTGGAACAGATATGTGCAAAGCTATGTTTTGCAGGGGAACTTCTCCAAAATGGTTGGTTGCACGGTATTTTATGAAAGGTTTGGAAAAGAACATGAGCATAACAAATATATATGAAATAATAGATGCTATAATTACTATGATTATGCTATGGATTGTATATGTACATGTATATGGAATAGAGGTTTCTGTTTTTCGAAAAGGCACATTAAGAGAAACAATGAAAAAGCCCACCTTGTTATATAAACTTTCACATATCAAACCTAGTTTATGGATAATAGGATTGTGTGAATTACTTACAAGTGTTACATGGACAGAGAAAACGGAAGGTGTGCAAATGCTTTTATGCTTATTCTTTGGTCAGGCGTTTTTCTTTTGTGCGACCAAAGAGAAGAAATTTAGAAATAGTTTTTGGATTTGGCCAGTGATATTTACTACATATTTGCCGATTTCTATATTAGATATTATTATACATGGTTTTGGAGGAAATGGTGATTGGATCAGTATAATAGCCGGTACAATAACGGGTTTGATTTTGGATGCCTTATTACTTCCGCTGTATATATATATTTATTATTTAGATAAAAAATATAAGTTTTCAAAACGAGTACATAAAAATGAAAAGCTTCTTGTTGTTTTGATTTCCAACACCATTAGTTTTTTTGGAGCGACATTATCCTCAAGTGAGGCGGAAGATGGATTTAGGCTTGGAGCAGGTTCCACATTTCTTTACCTGGCATTTGCTATTTTTGCGCTTATAATGGTCATTCGAATTATTTATATAGGAACCTCTGCGGACTATTATGAAGAACTCAGCGCAGTTCATGAGAAAAATGCAAGAGAAACCTTGGCATTTTACGAATCCTACAAGGACGCCCAGATTGAGACAAGAAAGCTTCGTCATGACATGAAGAATCATTTGGCCTGTATACAGATGCTTGCAAAGGAAGAAAAATATATAGAATTGCAAGAATATTTAGGAAGCTTTAATGAGGCAGTTTCCGAAGTTTCAATGGAAATTCAGACAGGGAACGATATTGTAGATGCAATTTTGAATGTAAAGTTAAAAAGTGCGAAAAAAGAAGACATTACATTTGCAGTAACGGGAATGATACCGTATATGCCTTATATAGATGCTATGGATTGGTGTAAGATGGTATCCAATGCAGTGGATAACGGACTGGAAGCATTAAGAGAATGTTCTGTATCTGAAAAAGTGCTTCGTATACAATTTAAAAACAATGGTAAATTTTTTGTTATTCACACAGAAAATGCCTGTGAGCAAGAAAAACAGGTGGATTCGAACGGAATTCCAACCCAAAAACAAGATAAGACAAGACATGGGTTTGGACTTAAAAATATAGAGGCAGCAGTAAAGAAATACAAGGGCGAAATGCAGATTTCCTGCAAGGAAAACAAAGAACATTATATTTTTGTTCTGGATTTATTGCTGCCGATTGAGAAGTAGTAAAACAAGCCCTTGGAAAATGTTCAATGCCCAACTAAATAATATTTGATTCTGAACAGTTACGTTTATCGAGACTAATCTAGCAAACACATTGACAAAATGTGATATTTGAGTGATAGTTTTGCTTTTTATGACAATTTATCCCTATAATAATACAATTGGTCACAAATTAAAAAAAATACAAAATTATCTGTTATATTATAGAAGAACGCAAAAGAAACAAAAAAAATAAAAAAGGAGAATTTTGTATGAAGGAAGAAGAAAAAATGACTACACAAGATTGGTATGAACAGCAGGGAGCACCAGAGAATAATTATGTGCTGTCAAAGAAAGAAATCGAAGGTTGCAGGCACAAGTCAGAGAAAAGATGGTATCGTGGATTATGCGTACTTAATGTATTGATTCTAATTGTCTGTATAGCAGTCATCACTGTATACACATCTAAATTTGTGAACAAAATCGGTCAGGAAATGAAAGAAATAACAGTAGAAGTGGAACAGGAAATGGAAGCACAAGAACAGAAGGAGAAAAATGCAACTGATAAGAAAGAGGAAAACATAACCAAGACCGATGCTAAAAAGACAGAAAAGCAAAATGAGACAGAGAAAAAGACGAATGCTATAGAAACAGATGAAACAACAGAAAATGAAATCATGGATGAAGATGAAGAAACACTTTACATGTATGCAATTATGGCAATTGCAATGATTTTTATTTTGCCCTTAGCATTGAATGTGTATTATCAGAAATACCGTACCATGTCCATCCGTATTACAGAAAAGAACTTTCCGGAAATATATGAACGGGTACAGTTATATGCAAAAAGACTGGATATGAAAAAAGTGCCGGAAGTGTACATTATCCAGCAAAACGGAATTTTAAATGCATTTTCCAGCTTTATAGTACGAAAACAGTACATAGAAATTTATGCGGATATTTTTGAGGTAGCATATCGGGAACATGAAGATTTAGATGCAATTTCCTTTATTTTGGCCCATGAAATGGCGCACATTAAATATAAGCATGCAACCTTTGGATATACTGTGAAAATATTATATGCAAGGCTGGTTCCGATTTTAGCTTCTACCGCTTCCCGTGCAAGGGAATATAGCTGTGATCGTTTAGCGCAAAAGGTTACAGGGGTAGACGGAGTTGATGCAATGTTTTCACTTATTGCAGGAAAGCATTTGTATAAGATGGTAGACAAGGAGGATTATTTGGAATATGCTAAAGGAGTAAAAGGTTTCTTTGTATGGTGGTACAACTTACTTGCAGACCATCCGGTTATGACAAAGCGTATACCGGCTTTAGAGATGAAAGAAGGAAGCGGAAAACTTTATTAGGCTTTATGGAATATTCGCAATTGATAAGGGTATACTGTGAAAAAAGCAGGGCTTATATCCTTAAGTTGTAACAGTTTAGCTATGCAAGAGTATATTTTGGCACTTTATGAATGAGCAGAGCTGAACTGTTACAAGGAAAATAATAGAAACGGAGTAATTTAAAGTTTATGAAAAAGGCAGAAGAAGTGATAAAAAAATTAATAGAAAAAAATTATTTTATATCCTGTGCAGAATCCTGTACAGGAGGAAAAGTAACTGCAGCATTGGTAGATGTACCAGATGCTTCAAAGGTTTTAGGTGCTGGTGTGATAACCTATTCCAATGAAGCAAAAATGAAGTATCTGCAGGTAAAAAAGGATACCTTGGATAAATATGGGGCAGTAAGTGAAGAAACAGCCAGAGAAATGGCAGAAGGAATAGCCAAAGTAAATCAAGCACAGGTGGGTGTAAGTGTTACCGGAGTTGCTGGTCCGGGAGGAGGAACACCAGAAAAACCGGTGGGAATGGTTTGCTTTGGATTTTCAATTTGTGGAAAAGTTACTACTTTTATAAAACAGTTTGGAAATCTTGGGAGAAATCAGGTACGTGATGCCAGTGTTAGATTTGTGTTAGAGAAGCTTATAGAGTTATTAGCTTAACACTTGCGTAATACTTTATAGATTTGTATAATGAAAAGAACGTAACAGTTTATGTTGGTCTGACCATTTTCAGGATGACTGTAAGAAAGGGCACAATAAGAACAGTAAATATTAAAGTAGACCGGCATAAGATTACGTTCTATTTGTTGAATAGATAAAAATAAAGGAAAGGTAAAGTAGGTAAAAGATGTTAGATAAAGGCAAATTTATGGAAATGCTAGAAGCAATTACGCAGGTTGCAAAGGTGCAGGAAAATTATATAACAAAAGAAGAGATTGAAGAATACTTTCGTGATATGGAGTTAGAAGAAGGTCATTATCAGCATATATATCAGTATTTAGGTGAGAATGGCATAAAAGTCGCAGGATTCATACATAAGGAATTTCCAAAAGAAATAGAAAAAGAAACCAGTAAAGAAGTAGACACAGAGGAAAAAGGGGAGGAATCACAGGTATTATCATTTTATATGGAAGAGCTGGACAATATCAGTCAAATATCAGAAAAAGAGCAGACCACCCTTTTTATACAGCTTCGCAATGGAGAAGAAAAAGCAAAGGAACGTTTATTAGAAGGATATTTGCCTATTGTTGTAGAGATTGCCAATGCATATAAGGGAAAAGGTATATCTGTGGAGGATTTAATACAGGAAGGTAACTTAGGCTTATGGGAAGGTTTAGAACAGGTTACCACAATAGCAAACATTGAGGATGGAGATAGCTTCCTTAGAGATCATATTAAGATGGCAATCGTTACCGTCATAGATGAAGAAAATGATGAAACTGACTGGGAGACTACTATGGTAGCAAAAACAGGGTTAATTAGCGAAGCTGCCAAGGTGTTAGCGGAGGATATGGGAAGAGTGGCTACAATTAAGGAGCTTGCAGAATATACAAAGATTTCAGAAGAAGAAGTAAAAGATATTTTATCCTTATCATTAGATGCAGTAAAGGTAGGGGAAGAAAATGGAAAGTAATTTAGCTGAAAGGAAAGAGAAAGGCTTAACAGCCTCTACAATAAAATGGATAGCAATCATAACCATGTTTATTGACCATGCAACTGTTAATTTTATGGAAAAAGCATATCCACAGTTAATGGAAGATACATCTATGATGATTCTCTATTTTATATTAAGAGAAATCGGAAGGTTAGCTTTTCCTATCTTTTGTTTCTTTATTGTAGAAGGGGCTGTGCATACAAAAAATATAAAAAAATACCTATTTCGATTATTTATCTTTGGATTGATTTCAGAGATTCCCTTTGATTTGGTATTGTTCGATAAATGTTTTGATTGGAGTTATCAGAATGTATATTTTACCATGTTTTTTGGACTGTTGGCTATTGTATGCATGCAGCGCTGGAAGCACAACTGGTTTGGACAAATGGTCTGTGTATTTTCCATGTTTATCCTAGCAGACCTACTGCGAACGGATTACGGTGGGGCTGGAGTTTTATTGATAGTAGTATTTTATGTGCTTAGGGAGCAGGAAAAGTATAGGGTTATATTTGGTAGTATTGTAGAGGTTGGCTTTATGGGAATTTTGGAAATAGGGGCAGTATTTGCTTTTATTCCATTACATTTTTACAATGGACAAAGAGGAAAACAAAATAAATACATGTTTTATCTCTTCTATCCCCTACATTTGTTGCTACTTTTGGGAATACGAGGTTGTTTGTAGTTCAAAGGTATTTTTATAAAATATAGTTCCTAGAATCTTTCTTGTCAATATAGGTAATTCAGTATAGAATAAAGAGAGGTAACAGTTTAGGTAGGTGTGCGTATCTACCGCGCTGACCGTAGGAAATGGGATAACAGGAATAGGAGTGGGCAATTTTAAATACGAGAAGTGTCTAATTCCACGCAATAGAATTTTAGGGAGGAAAAAATGAAAATATTAAGCGTAGCAATTCCATGCTATAACTCAGAAGCATATATGGAACGGGCAATAAAGTCGTTGTTACCTGGTGGAGAGGATCTGGAAATCATTATTGTAAATGATGGTTCTAAGGATAATACACAAAAAATAGCAGAAGAATATGAAAAAAAATACCCAACAATCGTACGGGTCGTGAATCAGGAAAATGGTGGGCATGGAGAGGCAGTAAATGCAGGACTTCGACATGCCAAAGGCTTATACTATAAAGTAGTGGATAGTGATGATTGGGTAGAGGAACAAGCATTATATAAGATCATTGATAAGCTAAAAGAATTTGTAGAATCAGGCGAAATGATAGATATGCTGATTTCTAATTATGTTTATGAAAAATTAGAATTAAAAAAACAAAAAGTAATTGACTATCGAAGTTGTTTACCAGTTGATAAAATTTTTGGGTGGTCAGAGATTGGTAAATTTAAGTCAAGTCAGAATATATTAATGCATTCTGTGATTTACCGTACAAAAATGTTAAGAGAATGTGGACTACAGCTTCCAAAACATACTTTTTATGTGGATAATATATTTGTTTATGTTCCACTGCCATTCGTTAAGAAGCTGTACTATATGGATGTAGATTTCTATCGTTACTATATTGGAAGAGAGGATCAGTCTGTAAATGAAACCGTTATGATGGGACGAATTGATCAGCAGATTCGCGTAACCAAAATAATGATAGACAGTCATGATTTAACAAAGGTAAAATGCAAGCAATTAAGAAAATATATGGTAAAATATCTTGTAATGATGATGACAGTAAGTTCGGTTTTTCTTGTAAAGTTAAATACGGAAGAAAGTATTGCCAAAAGAGAAGAGCTTTGGAATTATTTAAAGAAAAAAAACGAGCGTTTATATCGTGAAATGAATCGTTATTTACTTGGCTGGATGATGCAGAGAAAGAATAGAACAGGTAGAAAGATTATCGTAATTGGATATCATATTTCAAAGAAAATATTTGGATTTAATTAAAAAGCTGTGGCACTATAAATGGTAACAGATTGCTATGAACTGTTATCGTTTATGGTGCCACAGCTTATATTACGCCATGCTGTTTATACAAAAAATACTATGTGCATCAGTTGGGTGGGGTGACTAAACGGTTTGGTTGTTTTCCCACTTTATTACGTAAACCAGTACATACATAAGAATAGCCAAAAGGACTCCACATATACCATCTACAACAGAGTGTTGTTTTAGAAATACGGTTGCCAGACAAATGCTAATAGCCAAAATAGTTGAACACACTACAATCCATTTCTTCTTACGTAATTGTTCATTTTTTAGAATTGCTATATGAACACCAATAGAGTTAAATACATGAATACTTGGACATACATTTGTACTGGTATCTGTACCATATAAAATTGCAACCATATCTGAAAAAATATTATTTCTTGGCAATTGTACCGGTCTTAAATTCTGCTGATTTGGAAAAAAAGTATAAATAATCAAACATATGGTCATTCCAATAAACAAAAAGGCGCAGCACTTATAATAATCAGAAACATTTGTAAAAAACAAATAAATCACTACCAAAGCAATGTATAAAAACCATAGTAAATAAGGAATCACGAAATATTCGCAAAAGGGTATGTAGTCGTCCAATTTACAATGTATGGAAAAATGATGCAAATCTGTCCTGCTTTCTAAATAGAAAAACCAAATCAGATAAATAAAAAAGTAGGAAAGAATCCACACATGTTTCCATGGGAATAATTTTATTTTAAAACTTTTCACAGAAGGGTCCTCCTCTTAAGTAAAATAGCAATCTGATTATAACATAAGAGGGAATTTGATTCAATAAAAAAGCACATTTGTAAGTTTCATAGGAAACACCAAGCAGACTGCCCTTGTGAGCCTGTTAGTTCTTATAAATATCCTAGGGATTTAATAATAAAAATCCATAGTGTCAAGGTAATAGAAGAGAGCAAGGTAGTTGTTACAATAATACTAGAGCTTAGAATACCATCATTATTCATGTTTTTTGCCATGATGTAACAGGAAGGGGTAGTTGGTGCACCTAGCATAATAATCAATGCAATTAACTTTTCACCGGTAAATCCCATATGTAGTGCAACAGGAAGAAAAATAGCAGGTTGTATAACAAGCTTTAGAATGGTTGCAACCAGAGTGGGTTTTATTTTTGCCAGTGCTTTCTTTCCTTCAAAGGTAATTCCAATAGAAAGTAAGGCTAGAGGTGATGCAAGGCTAGCAATATTTTTTACTGTTTTTGTAATTACCAATGGTGTCCTTTCGTATAATCCGAAAAAAGAAAAGATAGTAGAAACCAGTATGGCAAGTATAATTGGATTTTTGCAGATGTTTAGGAATGCCTTTTTTATAGAGCTGTTTCCATCATTCAAATCTGATGCCTCAAAGGTTAGTACAATAACAGAATAAATGTTATAAAGGGGAACTGCACCTAGAATCATAAGTGGAGCCATTGCAGAATCTCCATAAATATTTACAATAAAAGCAATTCCGAAGACCGCGGCACTTCCACGAAAGGACCCTTGCACAAAAGCACCACGAATCTGATTATTCCGTACAAATAGCTTTGAAGCGCCCCAAATTCCCCAAAAACAAATGCTAGTTACAATGGCGCAAAAAAGCACGAACCTTAAGTCAAAATTGCTACGCAAATCGCTAGATGCCATATCCTGGAATAAGAGGGCGGGTAGGGTAACAGTAAAGTTGAATTTATTTGCCTTCTTTGCAAAATGTTCATCAAGCATCCCGGTTTGTCTGAGTATGTAGCCAATTATCATAACAAAAAATACTGGCATTGTGGCGTTTATGCTGTAAATAAAATTTTCCATTTTTTTTTCCATTCTAACAAGTACATTCTATGCGTATCTGATAAGCACAAATGTAAAGTGTTTGTATAGATTCCTTTCTTAAAAATTCTCTTGTGTGATATGAAATACCAAAAGCGTGATTCTTGTTTTTAGTGTAAGGGAAAATAGGGAAAATGTCTATAAATTTGAAAGTTGTTTTTCATAAAGAGCATAAATTTTTTTTCGAAGACGTTCTAATCTTTTTCGTACAGCGCTGTGACTAAGAGAAAGAAGTTTACCAATTTCCTTCGCGTTTTTCTTTTTATTTACAGTAAGGTGCAGGATTCTTTTTTCTAGAGGGGTTAAACTTGAGAAAATTTTGGATAGAACAGATTGGTTTTTATGATCTATATTTTGCTTATGAAAGAATTGAAAAAAAATAAAATCTTCAGAATGAGGATAGTTCCTTGAGGGGGCATTATTTTCAGGAAAAGAAAAATTAAGGGAATTTACATTCATAGGGGATAACCTTTGAAAAAAAGTATGAAATAGAAGTTCTTCTTCAGGAAAATCGTGAAATTGTTCGTAGATATACAGGAAGAAGTCCTGGACAAAATCCTCTGCCAAAGAATAATCGGATAAATGGGTGTGTGCAAAGGAAAGAAGCCTAGAATAGTACCTTAGGTAAGATTGGCTAAAAATATGATTTTGCATAAAAATCTCCTTTGTATAAAATTTTCTATAACAATATAGACTTATGATGTAACAGCAAAGCCTTTAGTTGAGCTGTTACAAATTTGCAAGGTAAATATACAATAGAAAGAGAAAAAATGCAATTAGTTGAAACAGTATAAAAATGCAACAATTTGTTGCACTTGCTGGTACTTGAAAGGGTTTAGTGCTTAGGTTGAACCATTAGCAGGCGGATTTATCAATTGGTGGTATTAGGGGGAACAGATTAATCTTAGGGCTGAACGGTTACTGTTATTGTGTAAAAAAAGTAAAAAAAAGCTACTGTGTCCTTCAATATGGAACAGTAGCTACTTCGTTGTACTATGAAACAAATTATCCTTCGTTCTCTTCATTTGAGGCCTCAACAACATTAACTGTAATGGTATCACTTTTCCCATTGGAAATTGTAGCGGTAACCTTCACAGAACCAGTCTTAAGACCTGTGATAAATCCATTTGGAGATACTCGAAGAACATCATTATCTTCTGCTGTAAAAACAGGTACCTCAGCAGTATCCTTGGGTTTTAAATTGGTTAAAGTGCATAAATTCATGGATGTGTTTTCTTCCAGGTCAACTTCTTCTACTTTAAATTGTACGCTCACAGCAGGTGGGGTAACTGTAATTTTGCATTTTAACGTCTTCACTTTCTTGTCATCCTTGTAGATGGTAGCAATCACCTTTGTCTTACCCACTGCTAATGCTTGTATGGTACATTGTTTCTCTTTTGTTTCAATAATAGACACAATATTCGGGTCTTTTACAGAAAAAACAACAGTTTGGTTCTTTTTTAAACGATATACAATTATCTTAAACGTCTGATTTTTTAGCATAGATTTCTTTTTTACATTGAGCTTAGGTGATTTATCGCTTGCGTATATGGTAATATTCATGTGAGAAATCGAAGAAGCAACATTGGAGTTTACCATAATGAAACAAAGAAGGAAAAAAATCACAGAACGCTTAAAAAGATTTTTATTCATAGATACTCGCTCCTTAATTATTATATTACTTTGTTGTGATGATATAAAAGAACTTTGTCAACTGTGTGTTACTTTTAAGTTAATTTGCCTTGTTTTTGAAAAAAATTAACCTTATAATGAAAAAGAATGTGTAACTAAAAACACTTCAAGTAGGTTTAGGAGGAGAGACAGATGAAAAAAATATTAATTGCGGATGATAATGAAGATATTACAGATATTTTATCGGCCTATATTGAGAAAGAGGGATATGAACCTATTGTAGCAAGAGATGGACAGGAGGCTTTAACTAAGTTTGAAAAATATAGACCGGTTTTGGTTTTATTAGATATCATGATGCCTAAAATAGATGGATATGAAGTATGTCGAAGTATCAGACATAAGTCTAATGTACCAATTATTCTTGTAACTGCAAGAGGAGAGGATTTTGAAAGAGTAATGGGATTAGATATTGGAGCAGATGATTATATTGTAAAACCATTCAGTCCTAACGAAGTAATGGCAAGGGTTCGAGCTGTATTAAGAAGAACACCAAAAAACAATCATACGATAGTAAAAAATGATAAAATGCTTAGTATAGATAATTTAACTGTAAATTTAGAGGAATACACAGCTTCTATTAATGGGGAAAAGGTATCTCTTACAAAGAAAGAGATTGAGACTATGTGGATTTTAGGACAGCACCCTAATAAGGTATATACAAGAGACAATCTTTTGGATAGTCTGTGGGGGTATGATTATTTTGGAGATAGTCGAACCGTGGACTCACATATCAAGCGTTTACGTGCAAAAATAGACAAGTTCGAACACCCCGGATGGAGTATAAAAACAATATGGGGAGTGGGATATAAATTTGAAATCAATGAGGAGAATGTATAGACTAAGGATAAAGAATGGATTATTTCTACAGGTATATATATCTTTTGGTGTGGTTTTAACGTTATTTGCTTTAATAATTGGTTCTATGTATTTAAATCTATATGAAGAAAATATAATAAAGTCCTATAAGAAACAGTTAAAGTCTCAAGTAGAGCAAATTGGGCAGAAGATGTCACAATTCATAAGTGAAAATGATACCCAGGGTAGTTTGACTTATATGGAATATCTAGTAACCTTAGAGAATAGCAATACAACAGATATTTGGTTAATAAAAAATCCGGATTCAGAAGAGTATTTAGAAAAAGAGTTTACGAATGCGGATATTAGCCATATTGATTTATCAGAAGGGACCAATGCTGTAATTAAAAAAGCAAAAAAAGGAAAAATTTCATATAAATCAGGCTATGATTCCATTTACGAGAGAACAATGATGTGTGTTGCTGCGCCTATTTATAATGCAGGTGGGAAAATTGTAGGTATTGCATTATTGAACTCCTATGTGGAAGAGAGAGATGCTATGATTCAAGCGTCAAGAAAATATATTTTATACAGTATTGTTGCCGGAATTTTAATTTCATTGCTGTTAGCTTTGGTTTTGGCGAAGGTTATTACCAAGCCAATATCAGCAATGAGAAGAGTGGCGTTGGAATTGGCAAAAGGGAATTATGAAAGACGTACAAAGATATGCAAAAATAACGAGATAGGTGTTTTGGCACAAAGCATGGATAAACTGGCAGAAAAATTGGAAAAAAATGAATCTGAAAGAAATGCCATGGAACAAATGCGATTAGATTTTTTTGCCAATGTGTCTCATGAGCTTCGTACGCCTATTACAGTGATGCGAGGGTATGCAGAGACCTTGGCAGATGGAATTGTTACAGTGGAGGAAAAAAAACAGAAATATTACCAGCGAATGGTTGCTGAATGTCAGGGAATGGAGCGATTAGTAGGTGACCTACTTACCTTATCAAAAGTACAAAATCCTCATTTTGAAATTGTAAAAGAACCTGTAAATCTGATCCAGATATTTTATGATATTTTAAGAAACTATAAAAAAATAGCACAGGAAAAAGAATTACAATTACAATTGAGAAAAAATAAAGACTGGGTGGTAATGCAGGGGGATTATGACCGGTTGAGACAATTATTTCAGAATATTTTGGATAATGCAATGAAGTTTTCCCCGCCAAATAGTACCATTAGAATTGATGTAGAAGAAGCAGAAAAGATTAAAGTGATAATAGAAGATGAAGGCGTTGGTATTGCAGAAGAGGAATTACCATATATATTTGAAAAGTTCTATAAGTCCAAGCTATGCCAAAATGAAAAGGGATCCGGTTTGGGACTTGTAATTGTTAAATATATAGTAGAAAAGCATGATGGAAATATTCAAGTGGAAAGTAAGGTTGGAAAAGGAACAAAATTTACTTTTACCTTTGAGAAGATTGAAGAGGATATGATAGAAGACAAAGACCTTTAAATTTTTGGTCGATTTTTATGGGGTTTTGGCTTATAGTTTGTTTAACTTGCATATTGAATTTATGCATAAAATCAATTATAATGAATACAATAAAACTAGGTCGTAAGAATCCTGGGATGTACGATACTCTTGATATTTTGAACCTACATTTACGAATTAGGGAAGCCGATATTTTTAAGAATATGTCAAGCCACCATTGCAGTGGAAGACAGACACTTAAGTGGGGCAACCCACCTAGCAGTAGCTAGGCGTCAAAATTCAAGAACCGGCATTTTGGGTGATTATGGCCTTTTTTCTTTATTAAGAAAATTTTCGTTTCCAAAGCTTAACTTTAAGGGGGGAGACAGCCTTGAAAAAATTATGGAGATTAATAATAGGAATCCTATTTATTTTGCTAGGGATAGGAATCTTCCTTATACCCAGTATGTTACAAAAGGAAAATGCAGATGTACAAAAGGCATTGCTCCAAGAGTACGAGCTTCTGGTTCATGCCCATATGCAAAATCCCATTCCTACCGTAAAACCAAAAAAACAAGAGAAAGAAGAACAGGTATTGGTAGATTTTTCAGAGCATGCGGAGGCTACCACAGATTTTTCTAAATATACAGCAGATGAAGTAAAAGAAATAGTTGCACAACAAAAAATTATAGGTTTAATATCCTGTGAGAAATTACATATGAAATTGGTGGTAGTAGAAGGGGCTAAGAAAGAAAATCTAAGAGCAACCATAGGACATATGGAAGAAACAGCAGCGATTGGGGGAAAAGGAAATTGTGTGCTTGCAGGTCATAGGGGAGGATACTACGGAGAATTTTTTAAAAATATACATTTGCTTGAAGAGGGAGATATTGTTACAGTAGCTGATATACATAATCAGACCTATCAGTATAAAGTATACGAACAATTTATAGTAGATCCTACAGAAGTTTGGATTTGTAATCCAATAGAGGGAGAGGATACTCTGACTTTATTATCCTGTGAAGACAATGGGACAAGACGTATTATAGTAAGATGTAAAAAAATGCAATAGGAAAAAAGACCGATAACAAAATTATTGACAGTGAAAAAAACAAGTAGTAATATAAAACTAGAGATTACATAAAAAAGTAAGATGTTTCCAAAAAATATAAAATGTAACCAAAGGATCGTTTTGCATGAGGGGTGAAGACTTATGAAGAAGATATGTTATGCGTTACTTTTTGGGGCTATTTTGTTCTTTTCCCAGGGGGGAGAAATTGAAGCAAGTAACGGAGTCGGTATTGCTGATAATGAGAATGGAACTGTAACAGTAACTTATGAAAATGAGGATGAATCTAAGATTGCGGTTACGGTAAAGAAATCGGGAGAAAGTAATCAATATAATTATTTTGTAGAACAAAAGGATGTTGAAGTTTCTATTCCACTAACTTCAGGAAATGGCACCTATAATATATGTGTCCTACAGCATATTGAGGATAATAAGTATAGTCCATTAACTTCGGAAGAAATTGAATTGGAATTGGAAGATTATAAAACAGCATATTTGTCATCTAATGAGATGATTAAATGGGAAGAAAAGAATAAGGCAATAAAAAAGGCAAATAAAATTGCAAAAAAATATAAAAGCCAAATGTCAAAGATCAAAGGAATTCGTGCCTATTTGGTAAAGAAATTTGATTATGATTATGACAAATTTGCTGAAAATGAAAGTGGTAACTTATCTTATTATATGCCAGACATTAATGAAACTTTCCGTACCAAAAAAGGAATCTGTTATGACATTTCGGCATTGACCGCTTCCATGATGAGAAGTGTAGGAATACAAACTAAGATGGTAACCGGTTATCCATGTAACGATTATTTTGATGGTGTAAGCTATCATGCATGGAACAAAGTCTTTTCTAAAAAATACAAAAAATGGCTTGTACTCGATGTAACTTGTGATATATGTTTGTATGACCAAGGGGTGGAATTTGGGAAAATACCACTAAAGAAAAAGGGATCACAGTATTCCAATGTAAAATATGAATATTAGTAAATAAAGAGTAATAGGTTAGCCTTTGGTTGAACTGTTACAATAAAAAAGCATGTGGCTGTTGTACGAAGAAAGCTAATACAATATATTGTATTGTTAGCTTGGTACGAAAGTCCCATGCTTTTTTGCTTTATAGGAAAGTTCGTCCTATATAGCAAAAAAACAATCGAGGATGGGCACAAATTAGAATCAAAGCGTACTGAACCACTTATCCTTAAATTTAAACCGTCCGTCTGGGTTTGCTTGCTAAAAAAAACAAATGCTATATAATGACAATAGGTGGTGAGGAAATGAAGATTAATCTTAGGATAAATGAAAAATATAAGGTACCGGAAATACATATATGTGGCTCTGAAAACACTGCTGAACTTAGAAATCTGTATCATACAGTAAAGGAGGCGGTAGAGGAAAATCTCATAGCTTATAAGGAGCGGGAAGCTGTTACCATTCGGTGTGGGGATGTACTTCGAATTTTTTCTCAAAATAAATTGGTATATATCGAAACATTGGAGGGGCAATTTCGAATTAGAGAGCGTTTGTATGAGATGGAGGAAAAGCTTAATAAAATAAATTTTGTGAGAGTATCCAATTCAGAAATTGTAAATTTAAGGAAAATAAAGCGTATGGATACAGGTACTACCGGAACAATTAAAATGTATCTGCAGGGAAATATAGAAACATATGTGTCTAGGAGATATGTAAGTAAAATAAAAACAGCCTTTCAGAATTTTGCATTTGAATTAAAACATGGAATAAATACATAGGAAAGAGGAATGAGATATGGTAAAAAATGCATTGATAAAGGGAATCAACAGCTTTATGTACGCAATAGGCATAACGGTAGTTATATATTGTTTCGTTTTCTGTTTTTCAAAGGGTAGCTATATTCCCGTTATACCGGAATTTGCAAGTCGCTTTGATAGTGTGACAGAAGCATTTTGTGTACAGTTAATGCTCATAGGCATTTCTAGTGCTTCATTTGGAGCAGGATCTGTTGTAATGGAAATGGAACGTCTAAGCTTATTAACACAGAGTGTTATATATATGTTGGTTACAGGAGTTGTCTGGGTGTCGGTAGGGTGTTACTGTTGGGGCCTTCACAAATATCCCCAGACAATGCTTGGTGTGGGAATTACTTATGTAATTTCCTATTCAATTAGTTGGATTATACAATATAGAATATGCAAAAAATCAGTTGAGGAAATTAACTTTATGATTAATGAACTAAATATAAAAGGAGTGTAGAACTATGAAATATGCCATTGAAGTAAATAATTTAAGAAAAGAATTTGGTTTAAAAAGAGTAGTAAAAGACATTTCGTTTTGTGTGGAGGAGAAAACTCTATTTTCCCTATTGGGTGTAAATGGTGCTGGAAAAACTACAACCATACGCATGCTTACAGGACTTTCACGTCCTACGAAAGGGGATGCAACCATATTAGGGTATAATATTACAACGGATTTAGATGCGGTAAAAAAGGTTTCTAATTTATCGCCACAGGACACGGCCATAGCGCCAAATCTTACAGTAAGGGAAAATCTTGAATTTATGGCGGGAATATACAATATGGATAAGGAAAAGATAAAAAAACGTACCAATGAAATGATACAATTATTCTCCTTGCAGGAGGTTGAAAAAAGTAAGGCAAAAACTTTATCAGGAGGTTGGCAGAGAAAGCTAAGCATTGCCATGGCATTAATTACAGAGCCCAAAATACTGTATTTAGATGAACCTACACTAGGATTAGATGTATTGGCAAGAAAAGATTTATGGAGAATCATTGAACGTTTAAAGAAGGAAGTGACCATTATTTTGACTACTCATTACATGGAGGAAGCGCAACAGCTTTCAGATTCCATTGCAGTAATGGTCGCTGGAGAAATTAAGGCATTGGGAACATTAGAAGACTTAAAGCAATTAACCGGTAAAGATAATTTAGAAGATGCATTTATTGAGATTGCAGAGGGGGGCATGTAATATGAGAAGTATTGTATTTAGCAAGAGAACCGTAAAAGAAATATTAAGAGACCCACTTAGCTATATTTTTTGTTTGGGATTTCCTATTGTGATGTTGATCATTATGACTATTGTAGATCAAAGTATTCCAAAGGAAGCTGGAATGGAGATTTTTCATATAAATAAGCTTGCACCGGGAATTGCACTTTTTGGTCTTTCCTTTATCATGCTATTTACTTGTTTACAAGTATCCAAGGACCGTTCCACAGCATTTATATTAAGATTATATGCGTCACCAATGAAATCAGGTGATTTTATAGCAGGATATACATTACCGGTTTTGTTATTGACGGTTTTGCAGGCTATGATCACGTTCCTAACATCAGTTGTCATTGGGAATTTTGTGGACTATCAGTTTGAATTAATAAACATTCTTGTTTGTATTTTGGTCCTAATTCCTTCCGCCTTGGTATTTATTTCATTTGGTATATTTTTTGGAACATTGTTAAATGATAAAGCAGCACCGGGAATATGCTCTATCATCATAACAGCTTCCAGTATGCTTGGGGGAATTTGGATGGATGTAGATACCATAGGAGGAGCTTTTGCAAGGTTTTGTCATGTACTTCCTTTTTATCAGGGGGTGAGAAGTGCCAGACTTGCTTTGGAAGGTTCTTTTGGAGAAATGGCCAAGCCTGCACTCATTACTTTTGTATATGGAATTGTTATTTACATTTTTGCAGTATTTGTGTTAAAAAGAAAGATGCAACAGGACATAAAATAAGGAGGATAGCATGACAGAGGCAGAATTTGAAATACATCTGCGGGCGATTATAGATGGAGATAAAGAAGGGTTACATCATATATACAGAGCGTATGGTGCATATATTTATGCTATTGTATATGATGTTATAAAAAATAAAGAAGACGCAGAGGACATAACGGCAGAGTTTTTCATAAAGCTATGGAAAATTGCCAATAAGTATACCTTTGGAAAAAGGCATAGGGCGTGGCTTGGGAAAATTGCCCACAATATGGCAATTGATTATATAAGGAGTAAAAAAGAGCATGTTTCCTATGAGGAAATAGTGGAGAATGAAAAAATAGGGCAGGGTAGCTTTGAGGAACAAGTCATAAGTGACATTTCTGTAAAAGAGGTGGTGGAATCTCTAGAGTGTGAGGAAAAGGAAATTGTCACCTTGAAGGTACTTGGGCAGTTGACCTTTAGAGAAATTGCGGAAATTATAAAACGACCTATGGGTACTGTGACATGGAAATATAAACAGGCGATGGAAAAGCTAAGGAGGTGTCGGCTTTCATGAAAGAGAAAGAAAATTTTGAAGAAATTTCAGAGTATGAAGAATATGAAATGGTATATAGAAATCTAAAAGAGCAAGAGGCACCGGATCTTTGGAGTCGAATAGAAGCAGAGCTTGATAAAGAGAATATTTTACACTTGGAACCTTCAAGTAACACAAAAGATAGGAAGCAAGAAAAAGTACTTATGAGAAAAAAGATTCTTGCATTTTCCACTATGGCAGCAGCAGTTTTTTTTGTTCTGGTGGCAATACCGATTGTGTCCCAATTTGATTTTTTCAAGGCTAATGGAGTGGAAAGTGAGCAAATGTTGGAAAATGCATCTGAATCTCTGGCTGACAATACAACAGAGGAACAAACAAATTCCGAAAGTAGCAGGGGAAATACAAATCCCATAGATGGAAGTATTATTGCATCAGAGAATGATGCACAATGGGAAGAAGCAGAAGATTCCATCAAAGAATCTTCTACCCAGCAGAATCTACAAAATAGTGTAATTGAGGACTCTGTACAAATTGTTTTGGATATAAAAGTAAATAGAGCAGATTTTGTAGCATTGGAATTTGAAGATTTAAAAGAGAGCACACAGAAAGTAATAAAAAAAGAGATAAAGAATTATAAAAAATATAAGTATTATTTGGATCAGGAAAACCAGAATCTATATATGGAATATAATGAGGAAATTTATGAAATTTGTGGGGGAGAACTAAGATAAAGATAGGTAACAGTTAAGCCAGGGCTTAATTGTAGTTACTGTTCAAACGTTGTGTGGACAGTAACGAACGTTTACCCTTTTAGGTAGAATAGTATATTTGGCTATTGAAATTACAAATGAATAGGATAAAATAGTAAAGTAACAAAAAATTAATTTGAAAGGAGAAGTATATGAAAAAAACAATGAAAAAGTATTTGGCAATGCTTTTGGCCATGGTAATGGTACTATGTGCCAGTTGTGCGGAAAGTAATGTGCAGGTAGTAATTAATGAGGACGGTACATGTAGTGTTAGTGTGGAGGAGCTATACGAGAAAGAAAGTGTAGATGTTATAGTGAACGCTGTTACTAACTACATGATTATGATTTATGGAGCAGAAGAAGGAGCAGCACATGCAGAAGAGATAACTAAGGTACTTGAAGAGTACGAGCAGGTAAATGTAGATGGGAAAGAATATTTGAAAAAGGTTACGGAACAGACATACCAAACATGCGAGGAGGCTATAGCATATTTGGAAGAACAAGTGGGAGTAGGTTCCGTTTCTCTAGACACAGACCATTTTTATGGAGCAGTTAACGTTAACTATGCAAAGGAAAGTGGCTTAGGAAGTACAGGAGAAGCTTTAGATACCTATGAAGATATGTTCTTGCAAATGGGATTAACAAGAGAGCAGGTGCAGGAGATGATAGATAATTCTATTACAAAAATCAGCATAGCTTTCCCAAGTGCAGTAACCTATTCAAATGGTGTAGTAGATGGAAATGTTGTAAGCTGGCAATATACAGTAAAAGACTTGGAAGAGTTCCAAAATGAAATTATGGTTATGTATGCAGAAACCGATGCAGAAAGCAAGATTGTAAATGATACACAGGCACCGGAAATTACAGGTATAAAAAATAACGCGTATGTTAAGAAGGTACCTTCTTATGAGATTTCAGATAATGTAGAAGTTGCAATAATATTATTAAATGGTATGGAATATAAAAAGTATGAAGGTGTAAGTGGCTGTCAGGAGGGAGAAAACACCCTTGTTGTATATGATTATTCAGAAAATAAAACAGAGCTTACATTTACCTATGATAAGGTAAAACCTACAGTAAAAGGTGTTGCAAATGGAAAAACATATAAAAATGCACGTACAATTAAATTTTCTGATACATACGGAATCAAGAAGGCAACTCTCAATGGAAAGACTATAAAAAGTGGAAAGAAAGTAAGTAAAAAAGGTTCTTATACACTAAAAGTAACAGATAAAGCAGGAAATGTAACTAAGATAAAGTTTAAGATAAAAAAATAATCTGTCCTGCAAACTGTGACAATAGCCCGGCAAAAAAGAAATATAGTTAGCATGAAAAAGTGTGCAGGCTCTCTCATAAATGAAAGATTAGAAGCGTAGAAGAGAACTTGTACGCTTTTTCTCGTTGAAATTGTATAAAAATTCTGAAAATATTTGTAAAAAACAGAAAATAAAAAGATTAATAATTAAATTGTGTTGACAAATGATTTGCGGAAGATTATAATGAGTACATAATAAATGAGGCAGTAAAATAAAAGTAAGGGAGGAGATTCCAATGGGTTAGTTATTTGAGTACATAGTATGAAGGAAAGAGAGGTACAGTCCGCCAGAATAGTATGTTGAATGAGAACATTCAGATAGAATATAGCACTAAAAGATGATTGGAGGAGATTCCATTGCACAAGAAAGTTGAGAGGACCTCATAAAATATATGGACGAAAAGCAACTGCTGGAATTTAGCGAAAGGAAGGTATAGTCCACCAGAACGAGAATAGATATACCCAATGCACTGAAGAAATAAGGCGAAAGGAAGGTACGGACCACCACAGACCTAAGTTAAATAGAGGAGCACTGAAGGAATAAGGCGAAAGGAAGGTACAGTCCACCAGAAACATAAAGGAATACCCAATGCACTGTTGAAATTTAGCGAAAGAGAGGTACAGTCCGCCAGAATGAGAATAGATATACCCAATGCACTGTTGAAATCTAGCGAAAGGAAGGTACGGACCACCAAAAGGATATGGATAGAATAATAAAAGGGATGAATTAGCGAGTGTCGAATGTGTACAGTTTGACGCTCGTTTTTTTACTTTATAGGATTAGGGTGTCAAAAACTTGTATTTTTTTTAGCACTTGTCAAATTGCACAATTTAAGGCTACGATTTGTAGACGGTGTCCGTGTCAGCCAAGCACCACAGACACGTCGATTTCGCCCATTTTGCTCCGTCGCCTATTAGCAAATGTTTCCGCAAAC
>JAFQAU010000263.1 GCA_017399885.1 Lachnospiraceae bacterium | reverse complement strand
TCTGTACATCCTAAAATAACCGCTTCTATCCCATACACATTCTGCATTTTTCTAATTATGCCATTGAACTCTTGTAATGTAGATTCTTTTACTATACCTAATTCAAGTTCTTCATATATCCTTTTAGCAATAAGTTCTCTGTCAGCCTTTTCTGGAACAATTACACCTATCCCTGATTGCAACAAATCCTTTTTCATAAAATCCTGCTCCATAGTAAAAATAGTTCCTAAAAGCCCAACCTTTTTATATCCCCTTTCAATCACTTCACTACATACAGCTTTAGGAATACTTACCAATAAAACTTCCGTATTATTTACAATTTCATCATATACGATATGCATAGTGCCTGCTGTCAATGCAATAATTTCAGATCCGCCATCATCTAATATCTTTACTTTTTCAGAAAGATACTCCGCTAATTCCCTATATTGTCCTGTTGAGACTAATTCCCATGCCTTACGGAAATTTACACTCTCAATTGCTACCTCTGGCATATTCTTACCACTAGTAGCTTCATCTATTTTAGAATTTAATTCTTTATAATACATAACCGTAGACTCAGGACCAGTTCCACCAACCAAACCTATTTTTTTCATTTCCTCTCTTCACTCCTTAACTTAATCTCAATTTGATCTCATTCAACAGTTCGACAAATTCGAACAATCGATTGCCTTAAAGACGTGTTACTCACCTCTCTCTAAATATTGCAAATACATATCTATTGCCGTAGCCATCGGTATTTTCCATCTTATTTTCACATTACATGGGAGTTCCTACCTCAATCAAATTACCATCCAAATCATAAAAACGAATTACCTTTTGTCCCCAACTATGCGTCATAAGCTTGTTAACATATTGAATAGAAGGATATAGCCTTTCCAATTTTTCAACAAAGGCTTCTATATCTCTCTCCTCAAAATATAGCTCACAGGAATTATTTTCCGGAATAATATCTCTTCCGAGAAATTCTTTCCAAATTTTTTCATCCTGAAGCACAAGCCCTTCTGTTAAAATCATATTGCCATCATTATCTAGCACCTTATTTAAACCAAATAGATCATGATAAAACTGTTTTGATTTTTCAATGTCTTTTACAACAATCAAAATATTTTTTAATTTCATTGTCTTTTCCTCCGTAAAATCAACTTATAGTTCTTTTTTAAAGCGAAATATCCATATTGCCAGAGAGTTTAGCTTCCCTTTGATAAGTCAAACTTTCATCTTAGATTGGCAAGCCAAAAATACAGAATCTAATCCAATCAACAATTCCATGTGCTATCATTGCTTTAATCACATTTGTTGGAACCACAGGACTACTTCCTTTTCGAGAAATGATATTTTGCCAATAAATCTCTTACGTATATTTAATCCTCACAATCCAATTGCAATTTTGCATATTCATTTTAATCCCTCCCATTATCCAAATCCAGATAATCGCTTGCTTTCAACTCTTCACAAAGCTGAAAGGTGGGTGTGCTTGTTATCATTAGTTTTTACGCATAAATAATTCTTGCTTCTTTTGTTTTAAACTCACTTGATGATTGTTGTTATAGAAACCAAAAAACTCAAAAAGGATACCCAAACTGGTTAATGCACCTGCCACAAAATCATCTATTGGATTATTAAAAATCATTTCCAATATTTCAAATTGATGATTTAAAATAACAAGAAAAAAACAAATACCACCTATAATAAAGCATTTATTTATTTTTTTTCTTTTTACTTCTTTTTCACTGTTGCTATATTCTGCAACTTTCAATACAGTTTCTTTTAATTCTTCATTCATTTTCTCGCTTTTCCTTTCTCCAGCTAATAACTCTCGCAAATCAATTTCATAATAATCTGCCATCTCAATAAGTGTATCTAAATCAGGCATATTATTACCCTCTTGTGTCAAGTAGTTGACAGATAGATTGTCCCTGTATATTTCAGCCACTTTTGTCATTATCTGAATTGCACGTCTTTTGTCCATAACCAAACCCTTAATTCCGTAATATTTAGAAAAGGGAATGTTTATGCCTTAGCACCAAACATTCCCTTTTCATGGTTGATTTTTCCGTTGTCTGCCAACCTCCAGCACCTACGTCTGGAAAATAACAGGTTTTTCCGTTGCCTGCCAACCTCCGACACCTACGTTCGGAAAACGTATCAGATTTTAGGTGTCAACCCACCGCTGATGTACAGCTTTTCTAATTACATTTTACACTGAACTCAGCAAAAATACAATTATATTTTCATTTTATGCTGATATGTTTGAATATATACTGTTGAACGATGCACCATTTTTGGCGGGTCATTCAACCACTATATTTAGTGCAAAGTTTTATTAACTTCCCAAATATAGATAATTAGTCTGTTACAAGGCGTATTGTAACATAATATGACTGTTTGTGCCAACTACTTTTTCCTGATAATCTGCTTCACCTGTCACCATGTATATATTATTATATTGCTTCTCTGTCAAGCGTAAAAGTCTTACTGTTCTTAGTTCCCCATTTCTCTGTTGGACTAAGAATAACAATTAATCTCATTCCGTAATCCCCTCCATACTTTCAATCGGCAGAATCATTGGTAACTTCAGTTTTTCTGTTGAAGTATCTAAAATAATTCGCTTCAAACTTTCCACCATAATATCAATCCATATCTCCATATATTTTTCATGTGCAATATTTACCTGTGTATGCATTAATTTAGACTGCCTTGCATGACCTTCAAAGGGCAACACAATGGCTGTCGGTAAATATCTGTCATCAAGTGTCATCAGTGCCACCTTATTTTGACTTAAAATAGATAAATCCATAGTAGAAAGTCGTATATTAGCGCCGTGTACCATAATCTGATTCAAGTCCTCTATGGGAACAACTGCAACTCCATCAATGTCTCATTCTTTATCTATTAAGAAAATTCATATTTTCATGCTTTTCTTGCTACCACAATAGGCTGATAAAAGCCTGTTTGCTCTGGGAACTTCCACTCCACATTACTACAACCATTAGCAAGCAGTAATTCTGTCATTTCTGCTCTGCGAGTAGCCCTATATTCACACTCAAATTTACTTACTTGTAAGTTTTCTTCATCTTCGATAATATACTGCGTAAGCTTATAATTATCATCATTCCATACCCATGTTTGAAAAGACACTCTCTGCCCTTTATCTGTTTTATGGATGTAAGGTGGCGAGTATGGTGGCTTTTCCATCAATAAACTATCATAATCCCTAATACTTGCAACAAATATACCATTTTTCTCAATTTGATTTACAATACTCTTGATAGCCTTTTCCAAGTCACTATTTGATAACATGTGTGGTAATGCATTATCCATTGCAATCACTATATCAAACTTCTCTACAAATGTGTCTGATAATGCACAAAAATCTGCATACTTGAAACAAATCTCTACATTGTTCTCCTTTGCCCTTTTTCTGGCTTCCACAAGTTCTCCATCACTTATATCGGAAGCAGTTACATGATATCCAAGCGTGGCAATTCCAATAGACTGTGTTCCTATTCCACAAGCACAATCCAGCACTTTTGCTGTATTGTCAAATCCATTCCTTTCAAATATCTTATGCAAGGTAACAGTTCAGCCTTGTCCTAGTCAAAAGGGAGAAATTTAAAAATTTTTTCACAAGTTTTATCCACACAAAAACGTATGATTTTACAGATTCGTATGCACTTTGTTTTTGTGTGGATAACTTTTTTATAAAATATCTGTT
>JAFQAU010000262.1 GCA_017399885.1 Lachnospiraceae bacterium | reverse complement strand
ATAATGATATTGCTTACTGCTGACTTTGTATGGTTTTTCATTCGTATGAGGAAGATAAAAAATAGTGTGTAGGATATGGTGTGGAGATGAATCTAGTGATTAAGAGCTTTGAAGAGCTTACAAAAAGAGAGTTATATGAGATTTTAAGAGTACGTTCAGAAGTATTTGTTGTAGAACAGGAATGCGTCTATCAGGATTTGGATGGTTTGGACTATGATAGTATTCATGTTTTTTATGAAGAGAATGGTAAGGTGCAGGCGTGTCTCAGAGTGTTTATGCGAGAGGAAAAAGAGAGGGTAGTACAGATAGGGCGAGTACTTACTTACAAGCGTGGAGCAGGGCTTGGTTTAGAACTTCTTTTGAAGGGAATTGAGGTGGCAAAGACCCATTTTCAGGCAAAAAAGTTATATCTTGAGGCACAGGTATATGCAATTGGTTTCTATGAAAAGGGAGGATTCCAGGTTGTTTCTGACGAGTTTATGGAAGATGGCATACCACATGTTTGTATGGAATTGAAGTGTTAAGACAGGAGCAGGACTTCGTTTTGTGAGGTTCCTGCTTTTTATGTTTGATTTTTCTTCAGCATTTCTTCTAAGAGAAGAAAAAGTTGCTGTTAGTTTACATAAAAAAGAGGTATAATAGAGATAAGTATGGAGCAGGTTCTAGCGTTTATTTCAAAATAGTATCATTTGTTTGAAAGAATTTTTAGTATGATGGGAGGGGTACATACATGGATGGAAGATTAAGAAATATGACAGCAATATACCTTTTTAAAGGGGAAAGAGTGCTTTTATTATATAGACAAGGTGGAAGTGTTGTAAATAATGTTTGGACAGGTTCAGCAGGCGGACATTTCGAAAAGGAAGAATTAAATGATGCGCGGGCTTGCGTATTAAGAGAGATGAGAGAAGAATTGGGATTACAACCAGAAGATGTAGAAGGGTTAGCGTTTCGTTATGTTACATTGAGAAGTACCCAAGGAGAAATCAGGCAGAATTATTACTTTTTTGCAGAATTAAAAGAATACATAGATGAAAAGCTGGTTTCCAATGAAGGTGTATGTAAGTGGTTTTCCTTAGATGAAATATATTCTTTAGAAATGCCATTTACGGCAAAGTATGTAATGGAACATTTCTGTAAAGAAGGCCGCTTTACAGATGAAGTTTATGTAGGAGTGACAACTTCAGAAGGTGTCAAATTTGATACATTAATGGAGACTTAGGGGAAAATACCTTGGAATGAAGGAACATAAGGATTAAGGTGTTAGAAATTTGTGAAAAGAAGTAAATTATACTGAAACTCAAAAGATATTAGAGGAATTGGACAAAATAGAGAGGAATAAAAGCAAAATGCCATTAACATACAAAAAAGCAACCCTAGAAGACATAGATATCTTGACAGAAACTAGAATTATAGTATTACGTGCAGCAAACCAATTAGCACAAGAGCTAGATATGTCAGAAGTGAGAGAACAATCCTATAAATACTATAAAAAAGCATTAGGTCAAGATACCCATGTAGCGTATCTGGTATTCGACGGAGAAGATTTTGTTGGTGCAGGAGGTGTCAGCT
>JAFQAU010000261.1 GCA_017399885.1 Lachnospiraceae bacterium | reverse complement strand
GCGTCCTTAAAACTTAAATATTCAGTTCGACAAACCTGCTAATAAAAAGCAAGTACTTTTTTCAAAAACTTTTCTTCTAAAAAAGAGTATAACAAATAAACCAGCATTTTTCATCTGGTTTGCCAAAATATATTTCCACTTCCGTTTATTGATATACTTCCATTACTCTTGCATAATAAATTCTCAAAAACTTATTAAATCCTGCTATCTTTGCAACCTTACAAGCTTTCCCTTCTGCCTGTTTCTTTCTGATAAAGTCATATACAGGGTCACCACATTTTTTCTGCATTACTAGACAAGTCATTGTTTCAAATCCTACTTTTCGAAGTGTTGACGAACCTCGTTTTGATATATGTCTATCTGTTCCCGTAAACTTTCCAGACTGATATGGTGGAGCATCTATACCAGCATATGCTATAAGAGACTTCGCATTATGAAATCGTCTTACATCTCCAATTTCACCTATTAATCTTGCTGCTAAAGCATCGCCTACGCCTCCCATATCGTGCACTACTTGATATTCAGGTAACATCTTGGCTATTTCACTCATTCGTGTTAAAATCTGCGTGAGAGTGTCATCCACTTCTCGAACTATTTTTACCGATTCCTGTACTAACATTTTGGTCGATGGGGTACTGGATGGTAAGGTTGGGATACCTTCTTTTGCCAGAGCATATATCTGTTTCGCTTTGCTCTCATTCTGACGGTATCCTTTCTTTTTTGCCCACTTTGAATAACTCTCTAAAAACTGTTTCTCACTTTTCTTTGTAATGTTATCAAAATGCCAGTAGTCATAAGCAAAATCAGCTAATTTATCCTTTCCTGTGTACTTATTCCAATCAGATAACAAAGTCTTTATGCCAGGCATCGTTTGATCCAACATATTTGCTAATGCCAATACATTCTCAACTCTAAATTTCATGTATTGACGATACTGGCGTCCTAATAACCTCAATTCTAAGTAGTGTTCCTCACTCCCCTTAAAATCCGAAAGATGATACCAAAAATCAATTCCATAATTAGCAATTATTTTCGAATCAATCTTGTCTGTTTTGGCATTTCTAATTCCTTGGTATCGATAGCGTTTCATTTCTAAAGGATTAACTAATGCTACAAAAAATCCTTTCTCTTTCAGATACGAAAGAATTGGAAGATGATATGCTCCTGTAGCTTCCATAACCACTTTGATTTCTCCTTGTAACTCTTGTAATTCACCTACCAGCTTCGAAAGTTCTGATTCTGTATGTTGCACATCTTTCGGTTTCATAACAATCTCTCCATATGGCTTTAATACACATACGGTGCTTTTCTCTTTAGAAACATCAATTCCTACGCTTATCATTGGTAACCTCCTCTGTTGTATTTGTAACTGTTTCCACCCACACTTATTATGATTCATTTTCGTTAGTGACACGGAAGCCTATCCAGAGGTTCCAACCTGCTTAACCGAATTTTTATAATAAGGGAATGGCTGACTGTTTGTCGAACGGGTGTGATAACCCTATTGGAATTCCGTCAGGCCAGTTGCTCCCCTCATTATATAAAAATAAGTGCAGATGTTTAATAACATCTACACTTATATAGTACGAAATTGGAATTTTTTTGATATTCAGATTGTACCACTTTAACTCAAAAAAGGAAATCACCCTGCAGTCAATGTCATTTAGTTATGATTTTTAGTCATTAAGTTAAGTGCCACTTCAATCAGTCTAAAGTTGAAGTGGCTCCCTTTTTTCTATTCATTTTTAAGAACTGGAAAACTGAAATTTTACAACCCAAGAACATTAACTAAAAACAGCTTGATTATTGATGCACCGATAAACGCTACAATTGCTGCAATAATTATTTGAGCCATTTTCGGCAATCTCCTAATCATATCATTCCTTCTTCTTTTTTGCATTTTATACATTAGTCCGGAAGTATGCAACATTATCATAAGGACTGTAACCAAAGCCAATGTTTCACAATACGAAGCAATTTTTTCAAATATTACATTCTGTAAAACTGCTCCGGAAAGTTCAAGTGTACAATACACAAATAGAGCTATCGTACCCATAATACTGTGAATTCTTATATTTTTAATAATTGTTTCTTTTTCTGCATTTGCATAATCTGATAATTTATCAGCAACCTCTTTTATTTCTTCGTTCATAGTCTCGCTTTTCCTTTCTCCATTGATGATTTCAGGAATACTTATATCAAAAAACTCTGAAATTTCAACTAATAAACTAATATCCGGCATATTAGCTCCCGTTTCCCATCGTGATACAGTTCTTCCGGATACGTTTAATTTTTCAGCAAATTCTTCCTGTGTAATTCCTTTTTCTTTACGAAGTTCTTTCAAAAAACTTCCTATTTTTTTCTGGTCCACTCTTTACTTCCTCCTTTCATCAACAGACTAACTTAATTTATAAATAAGTAACACGACATAAAGCGAGAAAATGCCGTATTTCTAATCTAGACATCTCTGTCTATTATTATATTACATATTAAATACGCTCGAAAATTCAAATTCGTCTCTCAGTTAAACACACTAGCTTACTGAAATTTTACTTTATTTCTACATTCTCTACTTTTACTTTGAACATAATAAAATGTTCCATTCCTACCGCACCAAATC